>NZ_JAAXOY010000138.1 GCF_012396155.1 Cellulomonas septica
GGCGTGCCGCAGGAGCAGCAGGGCGGGGTGACGCGACGGTGCCGCGGCGCTGACGCCCGGTGCTCGTCAGGCCGCGGCGGTCCGCGTGCGCGCGTGCAGCCGGTTCCGCAGCCCGTCGACGGTCAGCAGGATGAGCGCGACCCACACGAGCGCGAACCCCCACCACCGGGCGACGGGCATCTGCTCGTGCAGCACGACGACGCCGATGAGGAGCTGCAGGACGGGCGCGAGGTACTGCAGCAGCCCGACGACGCTCAGGGGAAGCCGGCGGGCGGCGGAGTTGAACAGCAGGAGCGGCACGGCGGTCACGACGCCGGACGAGACGAGCGCGACGGCGTGCCAGGGGCCGTACGCGGCGAAGGTCCCGGTGCCGTCGACGCCGAGCACGACGAGGTACCCGAGGGCGAGCGGGGCGAGCAGGAGCGTCTCGGCGGTCATGCCGGGGATCGCGGCGACGCTGCGTCCGACGCGGTTCTTGATGAGGCCGTAGAACCCGAAGCTGAGCGCGAGCGTGAGGGCGATCCAGGGGAGCTGCCCGTAGCCGACGGTGATGACGACGACGGCGAGCGCACCGCACCCGAGCGCGACACACTGCACGGGCCGCAGGCGTTCGCGGAGCACGAGGACGGCGAGGGCGACGGTGACGAGCGGGTTGATGAAGTACCCGAGGGCGGCGTCGACGACCCGGTCGGTGAGGACGCCGAAGACGAACACGAGCCAGTTCACGGCGAGCAGGACGGCGGCGACGGCGAGCAGCCCGAGCGTGCGGCGGTCGCGGAGCGCGGCGACGAACCCGGTCCAGGTCCGTGTGACGAGCAGCAGCACGAGGCAGAACAGCAGGGACCAGACGACGCGGTGGGCGATGATCTCGACCGCGCCGGCGGGTTCGAGCAGCGGGAAGTACAGGGGCAGCACGCCCCACAGCGCGTAGGCGGCGATGCCGGCGGCCAGCCCGCCGCGCGCCGACGGCGGGGTCGGCGCCACGTCGGCGGAGGCGCTCGGCGTCGAGGCGGCACCGACGGGCGTCGACGCGGCGGCAGGGGCGTCATCAGGGGAGGATGCGGGGGTGAGGGGGGACGTCGCGGCGGGTCCGGGGACCGCTGCGTCGGGTGTTCCGGGCACCCGTCGAGCGTAAGCGCTCGCCACTACCCCGAAATCGGACGTGTGTCTTGCATCATGGACCTGCGGTCCAGATCGTGAAACGGGTGAGGCGACCCTCACCCGCCGACCTAGACTGTTCGCCGCACGGCCGCGTCGGCATGCCCGCTGCGTCCCGGTAACGTCCACCGCTGGACCCACCCGTCCGCGGTGCGGACGACCGCTCCCCGATCGGAAGGCGAACCGTCCCGTGAGCACCCCGACCCTGCGCGTCGCCGTCGTCGGCGCCGGACCGGCCGGCATCTACGCCGCCGACATCCTGTCGAAGACGGACCTCGACGTCAGCATCGACCTGTTCGAGCGTCTGCCCGCGCCGTTCGGCCTGGTGCGCTACGGCGTCGCGCCGGACCACCCGCGCATCAAGCAGATCATCGTCGCGCTGCACAAGGTGCTCGAGCGCGGCGACATCCGCCTCCTCGCGAACGTCGACTACGGCACGGACCTCAAGCTCGACGACCTGCGCCAGTTCTACGACGCGGTGATCTTCTCCACGGGCTCGATCCGCGACGCGGCCCTGCCGATCCCGGGCATCGACCTCGACGGCTCCTACGGTGCCGCGGACTTCGTGTCCTGGTACGACGGCCACCCCGACGTCCCGCGCACGTGGCCGCTCGAGGCCCAGCACGTCGCGGTGCTTGGTGCCGGCAACGTCGCGCTCGACGTCGCGCGCATCCTCGCGAAGCACGCCGACGACCTGCTCCCGACCGAGGTCCCCGCCAACGTCTACGACCTCCTCAAGGCGTCGCCCGTCACCGACGTGCACGTCTTCGCCCGCCGCGGCCCCGCGCAGGTGAAGTTCTCGCCGCTCGAGCTGCGCGAGCTCGGGCACGTGCCGGACGTCGACGTCATCGTCTACCCCGAGGACTTCGAGTTCGACGAGGGCTCGATGGCCGCGATCCACTCCTCGAACCAGACCAAGCAGGTCGTCAAGACCCTCACGGACTGGACGCTCAAGGAGCCCGAGGAGCTCACCGCGAGCCGCCGGATCCACCTGCACTTCCTGCACAAGCCGGTCGAGATCCTCGGCGAGGACGGCAAGGTCGTCGGGATCCGTACCGAGCGCACCGCGCTCAACGGCGACGGCAACGTCACGGGCACGGGGCAGACGCACGACTGGCCCGTCCAGGCCGTCTACCGCGCGGTCGGCTACTTCGGCTCGCCGCTCGTCGACATCCCGTTCGACGACGTCGCGGGCGTCATCCCGAACCGCGAGGGTCGCGTCGTGGACGTCGACGGCGAGCACATCCCCGGCGTGTACGCCACCGGCTGGATCAAGCGTGGCCCGGTCGGCCTCATCGGCCACACCAAGTCGGACGCGTCGGAGACGATCCGCCACCTCGGCGAGGACGTCGCCGAGGGCGGCGACGCGTTCTACACGGCGACGGACCGCGAGCCGAAGGCCGTCGACGAGTTCCTCGCCGCGCGGGGTGTCGACGTCATCACGTGGACCGGCTGGGAGCTGCTCGACGCGTGGGAGAGGTCCCTCGGCGAGCCGCACGGCCGCGAGCGCGTCAAGGTCGTCCCGCGCGAGGACATGGTCGCGATCTCGCTCGGCCGCGACGTGCCGACCGCCTGACCGCACGCACGACGCCACGAGGCCCGGCCCCGCGAGGGGAGCCGGGCCTCGTCGCGTCGGTGGCGAGACGTCCGGTCCGGTGGTCCGCCTGTCGTGCTGTCGCGCGCCGCAGGCGCGTCAGGCGTGCAGCCGCCGCAGGAACTCGCGCGTCCGTTCCTCCTGCGGGTCGCCCAGCACCTGCGCGGCGGTCCCGCGCTCGTGCACGCGCCCGGCGTGCAGGAAGCACACCTCGTCGGCCACCTCGCGCGCGAACCCCATCTCGTGCGTCGCGACGACCATCGTGAGGCCGGTCGACTTGAGCTCGACGAGCAGGTCGAGCACCTCGCCGACGAGCTCGGGGTCGAGCGCGCTCGTGACCTCGTCGAGCAGCATGACGGCGGGCTTGCCGAGCAGCGCGCGGGCGATGGCGACGCGCTGCTGCTGACCGCCGGAAAGCTCGTCGGGGAACGACCGCGCCTTGTCGGCGAGCCCGACGCGCTCGAGGACGGCCATCGCCTCGGTCTCGGCCTGCGGGCGCGGTGTGCGGTGCACGAGCCGGGGCGCGAGCGTGACGTTGTCGAGCACGCGCAGGTGCGGGAACAGGTTGTACGACTGGAACACCATGCCGATCCGCGCGCGCACGGCGTTCGCGTCGAGGCGCGGGTCGGTGATGTCCTGCCCCTCGAGCTCGATGACGCCGTCGTCGACGTCCTCGAGCAGGTCGACGCACCGCAGCAGCGTGGACTTCCCGGACCCGGACGCGCCGATGAGCACGACGACGCGGTGCGCCTCGACGTCGAGCGACAGGTCGTCGAGGACGACGTGCTCGCCGAACGTCTTGCGCAGCCCGCGGACCCGCAGCAGGGGTGCGTCGCTCGCAGCGTCCCCCGCGGTCACCGCAGCGCCCCGCCGCCCGCGAGCGACCCCTGCGCCCCGAGCCAGCCGGACCGGCGGGCGAGCACGTCGGTGAACCGCGTGAGCGGGATCGTGAGGAGCACGAACAGCACGCCCGCGACGACGTACGGCGTGAAGTTGGCGTAGCGCGCGGTCTCGATCTGCGCGGCGCGCACCGCGTCGATCGCGCCGAGGATCGAGATGAGGCCCGAGTCCTTGGACAGCGCGACGAGGTCGTTGAGGAGCGGCGGCACGACGCGCCGGACCGCCTGCGGGAGGACGACGTGCCGCATCGCCTGCCCGCGCGTCAGCCCGAGCGACCGGGCGGCCGCGACCTGCGACGGGTGCACGGACTCGATGCCCGCGCGGAACACCTCGGCGACGTACGCGGAGTACGTGAGCACCAGCGCGAGCCCGCCGAGGACCACGGCGGACGTCGGGACGCCCTGGAGCCGCAGGCCCGGCAGCCCGAACCCGACGAGCAGCAGCACCAGGATGAGCGGCAGCCCGCGGAAGACGTCGACGTAGCCGGTCGCGAGCGCCCGCAGCGGGAAGAACACGGGGCCGCGCAGCGTGCGCGCGAGCGCGAGGCCGAGCGCGACGACGACGATCACGACCGCGCACACCGCCATGACGCGGATGTTGAGCCACAGGCCCTCGAGCACCGCCGGCAGCGACGCACGCGCGACCTCCGGGTCGAAGAACGACGCCTTGACCCGCGGCCACCCGGGCGACGAGACGAGCCCGAGCACCGCGACGGCGGTCAGCGCGATCGTCGAGACGATCGCCACCGCGGTCGACCGGCGCGCCCGCGAGCGCCGGTAGGCGTCCCGAGCGCGCTGGTGCTCCGACGGCTCCCAGGCGACCGGGGCCGCCGACGCTCCCGCCGTCACTTCAGGACGGGTGCGCCCGCGGCGTCGGTCAGCCACTGCGCCTCGAGCTCGGCGAGCGTGCCGTCCTCGCGCAGCGCGTCGACCGCGGCGGACACGTCGGCGGTCAGCGGGCTGTCGAGGTCCATCACGAGGCCGAACTGGTCGCCGCCCGCGCTGCCGGGGAGCTGGCCGACGAGAACGCCGCCGTCGAGCTCGGCCGCGGTGACGTAGAGCGCGGTCGGCAGGTCGACGACGATCGCGTCGACGAGCCCGGACGTGAGGGCCTGCTTGACCTGGTCGTTGTCGTTGAACGGCGAGACGGGGGTCGTCGGCGCGATCGTGTTCTGCGCGGCGGTGAGGCTCGTGGTGCCGACCATCGCGCCGATCCGCACGTCCTTGAGGTCGGCGAGGCTCGTCGCATCGGCGGCGGGGGAGCCCTCGAGCGTCACGACGGCCTGCGTCGTCTCGTAGTACGGCGAGGAGAACGCGAGGCTCTGCTTGCGCTCGTCGCTGATCGACACCTGGTTGATCGCGAAGTCGAAGTCCTTCGCGCCCGGCGCGATGATCTGGTCGAAGCTCGCGACGGTCCACTCGACCTGGTCGGCGTCGTAGCCGAGCTGCTCGGCGACCGCGTAGGCGACGGCCGACTCGAAGCCCTCGCCGTTGCTCGGGTCGTTGTCGACGACCCACGGCTCGTAGGCCGGGTCGGACGTCGCGATGGTGAGGACGCCGTTCTTCACCGTGGCGAGGCCGTCGGCCGTCGACGTCGGGTCGCCCGTCGGCGCGTCGTCGACGGGCGCACAGGCCGCGACCGCGAGCGTGGCGACGAGGGCTGCGGTCAGGGCGGTCCAGCGGGCTGTGCGCATCACGGGCTCCGGGGCTGAGGAGGGGTGGTGGGTGCGTCGTCGGCGTCGTCGGCGGGACGTGGAGCACACAATACGAGGGAACCTGCGGGTCGCGGCCCGCGTTGGTCGGGTGCGAGACGCGGGAAGGAACGGGTGCGCACGTATGGGACACCAGCACTTCAACGGGCTGAAGACGGCGGCGCTGTTCGGGGCCCTGTGGGCGGTGCTGCTCGGCATCGGGTGGCTGCTCGGCGGCGGCACGCCGAAGTACCTGCTGATCTTCGCGGCCCTGGGCCTCGTGATGACCGCGTACTCGTACTGGAACTCCGACAAGATCGCGATCCGCGCGATGCGCGCGCGCCCGGTCAGCGAGATCGAGCAACCGGCGATGTACCGCATCGTCCGCGAGCTCTCGACCCAGGCCCGCCAGCCGATGCCGCGCCTGTACGTCTCGCCGACGGCCGCCCCGAACGCGTTCGCGACGGGCCGCAACCCGCAGAACGCGGCCGTGTGCTGCACCGAGGGCATCCTGCACCTGCTCGACGAGCGCGAGCTGCGCGGCGTGCTCGGGCACGAGCTCATGCACGTCTACAACCGCGACATCCTCACGTCGTCGGTCGCGGCCGCCGTCGCGGGCGTCATCACGTCGCTCGCCCAGCTCGCGCTCTTCTTCGGCGGCGGCTCCGACCGCGACCGTGGCGGCAACCCGCTTGCCGGCCTCCTGCTGGCGTTCCTCGCGCCGCTCGCGGCGACCCTCATCCAGCTCGCGATCAGCCGCACGCGTGAGTACGACGCCGACGAGGACGGCGCCCGCCTGACCGGCGACCCGCTCGCGCTCGCGTCGGCGCTGCGCAAGCTCGAGTCCGGGACCAAGGCGCGCCCGCTGCCGCAGGACCGCGAGCTCGTCGACGTCTCGCACCTCATGATCGCCAACCCGTTCTCGGGTCAGGGGCTCGCCAAGATGTTCGCGACGCACCCCCCCATGGCGGAGCGGATCGCGCGGCTGGAGAAGCAGGCCGGCACGACGGGCGGCATCACGCGCTACTGAAGGGCGCGACGCCGCGGCCGGCGCGGCACGTCGCCCGGCCAGCGCGCCGCCAGCCGCGGCCCGACGCGCGTCGACGGATCGGGCACCCAGGTCAGACGATCTCTCCTCGCGGACAGCGATGTTCGCGAATCGGGACGAATCCCTAGAATCTGCCCCGCGACGGGGCACGGTGTCACGCGCGGGAGGGGGCGACGTGACGCAGGACCGGTACGACGTCGTGGTGATCGGCGCCGGGGCGACGGGCTCCGCGACGGCGTGGGCGCTCGCACGACGCGGGCACCGCGTGCTGCTGCTCGACCGTGCGCAGGAGCCGCCCGCGCAGGGGCGCGACGTCGTCCGGCCGGGCCACGCGGACGTCGCGCGCTGCCGGCTCGCGCTCCTCAGCCACCAGTGGTGGAACGACGGCTCGGCCTTGCCGCCGGCGATGAGGTCCCGCAGCTGGCGGTTGTACTTCTTGACGGGTGCCTGGCCGGTCCCGATGTGCTGGCCCTTGAACCAGAGGAGCCCGTAGTCGAGC
>NZ_JAAXOY010000139.1 GCF_012396155.1 Cellulomonas septica
GGGCGTCGTGCACGTCACCGCGCCGGCCCCACCTCCGGCGGGGCGTCGTGCACGTCACCGACCGCGGCGCCGGGTGGCACGGGTCGCGCCGGTAGAATCGCCCGGTGACCGCTGCGCCCGAGAACCCGGCCGAGAACGCCGCCGCCGACGCCCCCGTCGACGACACCCCCGAGCAGATCCAGGTCCGCCGCGCGAAGCGTGAGCGCCTGCTCGCCGAGGGGACCGAGGCCTACCCCGTGGTGGTGCCGCGCACGCACACGATCGCCGAGGTGCGCGCCGCGTACCCCGACCTCGAGCCCGGCACGGAGACGCAGGACGAGGTCGGGATCGCCGGCCGCGTCGTCTTCCTGCGGAACACCGGCAAGCTCTGCTTCGCGACGCTCCAGGACGGCGAGGGCAACCGCCTCCAGGCGATGCTGTCGCTCGCCGAGGTGGGCGAGGAGCGGCTGTCCGCGTTCAAGTCCGACGTCGACCTGGGCGACCACGTCTTCGTGCACGGGCGCGTCATCTCGTCACGCCGCGGTGAGCTGTCCGTGTTCGCCGACGCGTGGTCGCTCGCCGCGAAGGCCCTGCGGCCGCTGCCGAACCTGTACGAGGGCACCGAGCTCTCGGAGGAGGCGCGCGTCCGCCAGCGGTACGTCGACCTCATCGTCAACCAGCGCTCGCGGGACATGGTCCGCACGCGTGCCGCGGTGCTGCGGTCCGTCCGGGAGAACCTGCACCAGCGCGGCTTCATCGAGGTCGAGACGCCGATGCTCCAGGTGCGCCCGGAGGGTGCGGCCGCGCGGCAGTTCGAGACGCACATGAACGCGTTCGACATCCCGCTGTTCCTGCGGATCGCGCCCGAGCTGTTCCTCAAGCGCGCCGCGGTCGGCGGCGTCGAGCGCGTCTTCGAGATCAACCGGAACTTCCGTAACGAGGGCGTCGACGCCACGCACTCGCCCGAGTTCGCGATGCTCGAGACGTACGAGGCCTACGGCACCTACGACACGATCGCGGACCTCACGCAGGACCTGGTGCAGACGGCGGCGCGCGACGCGTTCGGCACGACCGTCGTGACGCTGGCCGACGGCACCGAGTACGACGTGGGCGGCGAGTGGGCGCGGCTGCCCATGTACGACTCGCTGTCCGAGGCGCTGGGTGTCGAGATCACGCACGACACGACCGACGAGGTCCTGCTCGAGCTGCTCGAGAAGGCCGAGATCGAGCTCGCTCCCGGGCAGCGCAACCACGGCAAGATGGTCGAGGAGCTCTGGGAGCACCACGTCGGTCACGCATTGACGGCACCCACGTTCGTGCGCGATTTCCCGGTCGAGACGTCGCCCTTGGTGCGCGACCACCGCAGCAAGCACGGACTCGTCGAGAAGTGGGACCTCTACGTGCGCGGCATGGAGCTCGCGACCGGTTACTCGGAACTCGTTGACCCGGTCATCCAGAGGCAGCGGTTCGAGGCGCAGGCGGCGCTCGCGGCGCGCGGCGACGACGAGGCCATGCGAATCGATGAGGACTTTCTCACCGCGATGGAGTTCGCGATGCCGCCGTCGGGAGGGATGGGCATGGGGATCGACCGCCTGCTCATCGCGCTCACGGGCCTCGGCATCCGCGAGACGATCCTGTTCCCGCTCGTGAAGCCGCAGGGCTGACGCGTGGACGGGCTCACCGCGGCGCTGGCCGCCGTCCTCCCCTCGATCGGTGTCGGGCTGATCTTCTGGTTCGCGATCCGCGCGCTCGTGAATGCGGACCGCACCGAACGGCAGGCATTGGCCAGAATGGATGCCGAGGAACGCCGCGCCGCGCAGCAGGAAGCGGTCACCACAAATGAGGAATCGAAGCGCGACCGTTTGACGTCCGAATAGTACGGGTGTCATGCTTCGGCGGGTAAGCGAGAAAATCCCCTCCACGCACTTACCCCGGAGCGAACAATGGCTCAGAAGGTCCAGGTCCTGCTCGTCGACGACATCGACGGCGGAACGGCGGACGAGACGGTGACGTTCGCGCTCGACGGCGTCACCTACGAGATCGACCTCACGGCGGCGCACGCCTCGGAGCTGCGCGACGGTTTCGCACAGTGGGTCGGCCACGCCCGCAAGGTCGGTGGCCGTTCGTCGTCGGCGCGCCCCGCCGGCCGCGGCAGCAGCAGCAACGCACGACGCTCCTCGGGCGACGCCCAGGCGATCCGCGAGTGGGCGAAGGCCAACGGGCACCACGTCTCGGAGCGGGGTCGCATCTCCGCCGAGGTGAAGTCCGCGTACGACGCCGCGCACTGACGCGACGACTCCCGAAGCCCCCGGTGCCGACGAGCACCGGGGGCTTCGTCGTGCCTCGACGCGTCCGGGACCGCCGAGCGGACCCTCTGGGGCGGGTCACGGAAGCGTCACAGTTTCGATACTTGCGACGACAGAACCGATAATTCGCTCCTCCGGCTGATACCGGAACCGCTGTCCGCTGCATAGGTTGGCGCGGTCACCTGTCAGCATTGCGCAAAGGAGCGTCGATGAGACGGCCGAGAGGCTTCGAAACTATCGGGATCGGCCTGCTGGCCGTCGGCGTGATCGCCGCCCCGATCGCGGGCATCCTGCCCACCGCGACCACCGCCGCCGCGGCGTCGCCCACCGTCGTGTCGTCGACGACCTTCGAGGACGGCACGACGGGCATCTGGCAGCAGAGCGGCAACCCGACGCTGAGCGTCGTCGACGTCGACGGCGGCAAGGTCCTCCAGGTCGCGAACCGCGCGGCCGACTACGAGGGCGTCCAGACAGCCCCCGGTGCGCTGGCCGACCTGGTGCCGGGCACCGAGTACACGATCTCGATGCGTGCCCGCCTCGCCGACGGCACCACGGGCGGCCCCGCCGGCGTGCGGTTCGTCATGAAGCCCGCGTACACGTGGATCGGCAACACGACCATGACCGCGGACGCGTGGACCACGGTGAGCGGCACGTACACCGTCCCCGCGACCGGGACCGCCCCGTCGGACCTCCAGCTCTACCTCGGCACCGGTGACCTGACCGGCGCGTACACCTACCTCGTCGACGACCTCGTCATCACGGGGCCGCCCGCTACCGGCCCGAGCGCGGTGCTGACCAGCACCTTCGAGTCGGCCGGTCACGGCTGGACCGCTCGCGGCTCCGGCAGCACGACGGTCGCCACGACGACCACGCAGGCGCACGGCGGGACGTCGAGCCTGCTCGTCACCGGCCGCACCGCCGGCTGGAACGGCGCGCAGCACGACGTCTCGGCGCTGCTCACGACGGGCACCTACGACGTCGAGGCGTGGGTGCGGCTCGCCGACGGGGAGCCGGGCCCGGCCCAGCTCAACCTCGGCATGCAGACGCCCGGAGCGGCGAACGAGTACCCGTGGGTCGGCGGCCGCGTCGCCGTCACCGCGGGCGAGTGGACGAAGCTGTCCGGCACGTACACGGTCGACCCGGCGACGCCGCCGACGAACCTCTACGTCGAGTCCGACAGCGCGACCGCCTCGTTCCTCGTGGACGACGTCGTCATCACCGGCCAGGCGTCCACAGGCCCCGGCGAGGTGCCGGACGTCCCGCCGGGCGGCGCGCTCAACCCGACGACGACGCCCGTCGCGACCGCCGCGGCCGCGTCCGCTCCCGGCGTGAAGCGGGCCGCGCTCACCTTCGACGACGGCCCCAACGGCGCCGCCACGACCGAGCTGCTCGACTTCCTCGCCGCGAAGGACATCCCGGCGACGTTCTGCGTCATCGGCCAGAACGTCACGACCGGCGACGGCGCGAGCGTCCTGCGTCGGATCGTGTCCGACGGCCACACCCTGTGCAACCACTCCACCGACTACAGCGCGATGGACGGGCTGACGCAGGCGCAGGCCGCGCAGAAGATGGCGCAGAACCTCACGACGATCCGGACCGCGCTCGGCGACGCGAACGCGCAGGTGCCGTTCTTCCGGGCGCCCAACGGCGCGTGGGGCCAGACGCCGGCTGCCGCCGTGTCGCTCGGCATGCAGCCGCTCGCCGTCACCAACCTCATCAACGACTGGGACGCGACCGTGCAGTCCGACGTCGAGGCGCTCAAGGCCAACCTGCGCGCCGCGATGCAGGACGGCGAGATCGTGCTCGTGCACGACGGTGGCGGCAACCGCGCCAACTCGGTCGCGGCGCTCAAGGCCGTCGTGCAGGAGCGGCTCGACGCCGGCTGGGAGTTCACCCTCCCGTCCGTCACGCTCGCGCCGGCGCAGCCGGTCGGCTCGACGGTGATCTCGGCCGACTTCGAGGACGGCATGGACGGCTGGTTCGTCCGCGAGACCGGCAGCGGCACGCCGACGGCGACGGTCACGACGACCGCGGCCCACGGCGGTGCGCAGTCCGCGCTCGTCGCGAACCGCACGTCGCAGGGGCACGGCCTCGCGTTCGACGTCGACGGCGTCCTCGTGCCCGGCACGCTCTACGAGCTGTCCGCGTGGGTCCGCTTCGCCGCGGGCCAGCCGGCCGACGACGTGTGGCTCACGGTCCGGCACGACGACGGCGGCACGCAGAAGTTCACGACGCTCGCGCAGGTGTCGGGCCAGTCGAACAGCCAGTGGGTCGAGGTGAAGGCCTCGATCCGGGTGCCCGAGGGCTCCGACCTGCTCTACCTGGAGACCGACTACAACGGCGGCAACACGTCCGACTTCCTGGTCGACGACATCGTCGTCAAGGTGGCGTCGCCGCTGTCGATCGAGGAGGGCCTGACGCCGATCAAGGACACGCTGGACTTCCCCTTCGGTGCCGCGATCCAGGCGCGTGACACGGCTGACCCGTACGGTCGCCTGCTCACCAAGCACTTCGACCAGATCACGCCCGAGAACTTCATGAAGCCCGAGGCGTGGTACGACGCGAACGACCCGACGCACACGTTCGTCATGACGAACTCCGAGGCGGACGCGCTCATGACGTACGCGGCGGAGCACGACCTCAAGGTCTACGGGCACGTGCTCGTGTGGCACAGCCAGACGCCCGACTGGTTCTTCCAGGACGGCTCCGGCCGCTGGCTCACCGACAGCCCCGCCGACCAGGCGGTGCTGAAGGCCCGGCTGCGCACCCACATCGACGACGTCGCGCAATACCTCAGCGACAAGTACGGGAAGTTCGGCAGCGCGACCAACCCGCTGTACGCGTTCGACGTGGTCAACGAGGTCGTCTCCGACGGCAGCGGCACCCCCGGCGGCATGCGCACGAGCCGGTGGTTCCAGGTGCTCGGCGAGGAGTTCGTCGACCTGTCCTTCGAGTACGCGAACGACGCCTTCAACGGCACGTACGCGGCTCCCGGCCAGTCGCACCCGGTCACGCTCTTCATCAACGACTACAACACCGAGCAGGCCGGCAAGCAGCAGCGCTACTACGACCTGATCGCCCGCATGGTGGACCGCGGCGTCGAGTTCGACGGCATCGGCCACCAGTTCCACGTGAGCCTCGCGACCCCCGTGAGCACGCTCGCGGGAGCGCTGGACCGGATGGCCGACCTGGGCAAGGTCCAGGCGATCACCGAGTTCGACGTCACGACGGGCACGCCCGTGACCGAGGCGAAGCTGGTCGACCAGGGCTACTACTACAAGGACGCCTTCGACGCGTTCCGCGCGTTCCACGCGGAGACCGACCAGGTCTTCTCGGCGACCGTGTGGGGTCTCGTCGACGGCCGGTCGTGGCGGAACGACTCGGGTGCGCCGCTCGTCTTCGACGACCAGGTCAAGGCCAAGCCGGCGTACCACGGCATCGTCGACGCCTCCACGCTGCCCGCCCCCATGCGGGCCGCGAACGTCTTCCAGGGCACCGTGCCGCTGGACGACGACGCGACCTCGGCTCCCGACTGGGACCGGCTGCCGCTGCTCCCGATGGACGACTCGGCCGCGTTCCAGCTCCGCTGGGAGGCCGACCACCTGACGGCGTACGTCGTCGCGTCGGACGGGACCCCGGCGGCGTCGGACGGCCTCACGTTCACCCTCGACGGGTCGACGTACGCGTTCGGTCGCGACGGCGAGGGCGACGTCGACGGTGTCGCGACGGAGCTGGGCGACGGCTGGGCCGCGGTGGTCCACCTGCCGCTCGACGCCGCCGCGGTCGGCGACCAGCTCGCGTTCGACGTGACCGCCACCGACGGCAGCGCGACGGTCGGCTGGAACAAGCTCGGCGCGACCGGCACGCTCACGCTGGTCGAGCCGCTGTCGTACCTCGAGGTCGCACCGGCGTCGTCGGCGCCGACCGTCGACGGCGAGGAGGACGCGGTCTGGGCCGACGCGGCCTCGGTCAGCACGACCAAGGTCGTCGGCGCCGGGTCGGACCCGGCGGGTGCCGTCGCGGACGTCAAGACGCTGTGGAAGGACGACACGCTCTACGTCCTCGCCACCGTCACGGACGCCGTCGTCAACACCGCGGGCTCGGACCCGTGGACGCAGGACTCGGTCGAGATCTTCGTCGACCCGGGCAACGCGAAGAACGGCTCCTACCGCTACGACGACACGCAGCTGCGCATCAGCGCGGACAACGTGGTGTCGGTCGGCACGGGTGACGAGGCCTACCAGAAGGCCAACCTCACCAGCGCCACGCGTCGCACCGCGTCGGGCTACGTCGTCGAGGCTGCCATCGGCCTGCACGACCAGGGCGGCGCCGGCACGTTCCACGGGCTCGACTTCCAGGTCAACGACGCCACCGCCGACGGTGCGCGCACGTCGATCCACACCTGGGCCGAGCCCACCGGCACCGGCTACCAGACGACCGAGCGCTGGGGCGTCGGCCGGCTGGGCGAGGCCGCGGGCGAGGAGCCGGAGCCGTCGGCGCCGACGATCGTCCTCGGGGCCGGCAAGGTCGCGCGGGGCGGCACCGTGCCGGTCGCGCTGTCCGGGTTCGCGCCCG
>NZ_JAAXOY010000014.1 GCF_012396155.1 Cellulomonas septica
AGGGGGATCGGCGCGTAAGGAGCGCGGACCCGGCGGGCTGATCGACCCGAAGATGATGCTGAAGTCGTTGCCGGACGCCTTCCGCAAACTCGACCCGCGCACCATGTGGCGCAACCCCGTCATGCTGATCGTCGAGATCGGGGCGGTATGGGCGACCATCCTGGCGCTGGCCGATCCCAGCTTCTTCGGCTGGGCCATTGTGGTCTGGCTGTGGCTGACCGTGCTGTTCGCCAACCTGGCCGAGGCCGTCGCCGAGGGGCGCGGCAAGGCGCAGGCCGCGAGCCTGCGGGCGACGCAGCGGCAGACGACCGCGCGCCGGGTGGTCGGCGGTGCGGGTGCCGCGACGCCAGCGGCCGTCGATGGTCCGCCGACCGAGGAGGTCCCGTCCTCCGCGCTGCGCGTCGGGGACGTCGTCGTGGTCGCGGCGGGGGAGACGATCCCCTCCGACGGGGACGTCGTCGAGGGCGTCGCGTCCGTCGACGAGTCCGCGATCACCGGCGAGTCCGCCCCCGTGATCCGCGAGTCGGGTGGCGACCGGTCCGCCGTCACGGGCGGCACGGTCGTGCTCTCCGACCGGATCGTCGTGCGGATCACCGCGCAGCCCGGGCAGACGTTCGTCGACCGGATGATCGCGCTCGTCGAGGGGTCCGCGCGGCAGAAGACGCCCAACGAGGTCGCGCTCAACGTGCTCCTCACGACGTTGACGATCGTGTTCCTGCTCGCGGTCGTCACGCTCCAGCCGTTCGCGACGTACTCGGGCGCGACGCAGGACCTCGTCGTGCTCGTCGCGCTGCTGGTCTGCCTGATCCCGACGACGATCGGCGCGCTGCTGTCGGCCATCGGGATCGCGGGCATGGACCGGCTCGTGCGGCGCAACGTGCTCGCGATGTCGGGGCGGGCCGTCGAGGCCGCGGGCGACGTGGACGTCCTCCTGCTCGACAAGACCGGCACGATCACGCTCGGCAACCGCCAGGCCGCCGACCTGCTGCCCGCGCCGGGCGTCGCGGCGGAGGCGTTGGCCGACGCGGCCCAGCTGTCGTCGATGGCCGACGAGACGCCCGAGGGTCGCTCGGTGCTCGTGCTCGTCAAGGAGCGGTTCGGGCTGCGCGCGCGGCCCGACGGCGACCTCGTCGACGCGGTGCTCGTGCCCTTCACGGCACGCACCCGCATGAGCGGGGTCGACCTGCCGGGCGCCGACCGGCGGGTCCGCAAGGGGGCCGCCGCGGCCGTCACGCACTGGGTGCGCTCGACGGGTGGGCACGCGGGTCCCGACGCCGCGGCCACGGTCGACGCGATCTCCGCCTCGGGCGGCACGCCGCTCGTCGTCGCCGAGCAGGTCGGGTCGTCGCCGGCACGCGTGCTCGGCGTGATCCACCTCAAGGACGTCGTCAAGGAAGGCATGCGCGAGCGGTTCGACGCGCTGCGCGCCATGGGCATCCGCACCGTCATGGTCACGGGCGACAACCCGCTGACCGCCCGCGCGATCGCCGCCGAGGCCGGCGTCGACGACGTGCTCGCCGAGGCCACCCCCGAGGACAAGCTCGCGCTCATCCGGCGCGAGCAGCAGGGCGGGCGGCTCGTCGCGATGGCCGGCGACGGCACCAACGACGCACCCGCGCTCGCGCAGGCCGACGTGGGCGTCGCCATGAACACCGGTACGACCGCCGCCAAGGAGGCGGGCAACATGGTCGACCTCGACTCGAACCCGACGAAGCTCATCGAGATCGTCGAGATCGGCAAGCAGCTGCTCATCACGCGCGGCGCGCTCACCACGTTCTCGATCGCGAACGACGTCGCCAAGTACTTCGCGATCCTGCCCGCGATGTTCGTCGGCGCCTTCCCGCAGCTGGGCGTGCTCAACGTCATGCGGCTGCACTCGCCCGAGTCGGCGATCCTCTCCGCGGTCGTGTTCAACGCGCTCGTCATCGTCGCGCTCCTGCCGCTCGCGCTGCGCGGCGTGGGGTACCGGCCCGCGTCGGCGTCCGCGATGCTCCGCCGCAACCTGCTCGTCTACGGCGTCGGCGGGCTCGTCGCGCCGTTCGTCGGGATCAAGATCATCGACCTCGTCCTCTCGCTGCTCCCCGGGATCGCCTGATGTCCACGCTCACCTCGCCCACCCCCGCCGCCCTCCCGTCCGCCGCGTCGGGGCGGCCCGCCACCGTCGTCCCGTTCGTGCGGCAGACGCTCGCCGGTCTGCGCGTGCTGCTCGTCCTCACCGTCCTCCTCGGCGTCGCCTACCCCCTCGCAGTCACCGGCGTCGCGCAGGTCGCGCTCGGCTGGCGGGCCGACGGGTCGCTCGTCGCGGCCGACGGGTCGCACGTGCGGTCTCCGTCCGACGCCGTCGGGTCCGCCCTCGTCGGGCAGGCGTTCGACGGGCCGCGATGGTTCCAGCCGCGGCCGTCCGTCGCGGGCGACGGGTGCGACACGCTCGCGTCGGGCGGGTCCAACCTCGGGCCGAACAACCCCGACCTGGTCGCGACGATCGAGCAGCGCCGGGCCGCCGTGGCGCAGCGCGAGGGCGTCGACCCGGCATCCGTCCCGCCCGACGCCGTGACCGCGTCGGCGTCGGGGCTCGACCCCGACATCTCGCCGGCCTACGCGCGGCTCCAGGTCGCGCGCGTCGCGCGGGAGAACGCGCTGCCCGAGGCGGACGTCGCGGCGCTCGTGGAGCGTTCCGTCGTCGGGCGTGACCTCGGGTTCCTCGGCGAGCCGCGCGTCAGCGTGCTGCGCCTCAACCTGGCGCTGCGGACAATGGGCTCGTGACCAGCCCGGACGGCGCCGCGCGTCGCGGACGCCTCACCGTCTATCTGGGCGCCGCGCCGGGCGTCGGCAAGACGTACGCGATGCTCGACGAGGCGCACCGGCGCCTGTCGCGCGGCACCGACGTCGTCGTGGGCCTCGTCGAGACGCACGGCCGCCTGGGCACCGCCGCGCTGCTCGACGGCCTCGAGGTCGTCCCGCGCCGCACGATCGCCTACCGGGGTCAGGACCTGACCGAGCTCGACGTCGCCGCAGTGGTCGCGCGCCGGCCGCAGGTCGCGATGGTCGACGAGCTCGCGCACACCAACGTCCCCGGCGCCGGCCACCCCAAGCGGTGGCAGGACGTGCACGACCTGCTCGACGCGGGCATCGACGTCGTCACCACCGTGAACGTGCAGCACCTCGAGTCGCTCAACGACGACGTCGAGGCCATCACCGGCATCCGCCAGCGCGAGACCGTCCCCGACGAGGTCGTGCGCGCCGCCGACCAGATCCAGCTCGTCGACCTGCCGCCGCAGGCGCTGCGCCGCCGGCTCGCGCACGGGAACGTCTACCGGGCCGAGCAGGTCGACGCGTCGCTGTCGTCGTACTTCCGCGTCGGCAACCTCACCGCGCTGCGCGAGCTCGCGCTGCTGTGGCTCGCCGACCGCGTCGACGACGCCCTCACCGACTACCGCCGCGACCACCGGATCGACGCGCCGTGGCCCGCGCGCGAGCGCATCGTCGTCGCCGTCACCGGTGGCTCCGAGAGCGACACCCTCCTCCGCCGCGGCGCCCGGATCGCGCAGCGCGCCGCCGGGTCCGAGCTGCTCGCCGTGCACGTCCTCGCGACCGACGGCCTGCCGAGCGCCGGCCCCGCGCGCATCGCCGAGCAGCGGCGGCTCGTCGAGTCGTTGGGCGGCACGTTCCACACGGTCGTCGGGGAGGACGTCGCGACCGCCGTCGTCGACTTCGCCCGCGGGGTCAACGCGACGATGGTCGTCGTCGGCGTGTCCCGGCGTCCGCGCTGGCGCGAGGCGCTGTCCGACAGCACCGGGACGTCGATCGCGCGCATGGCGGGGGCCGTCGACGTGCACCTCGTCACGCACGAGCGCGCGCGGTCCGGACGGTTGTCGGTGCGGCGACGGTCGCCGCTGTCCCGGGCCCGCCGCGTGGCGGGGTGGCTGCTGGCCGTCGTCGGTCCGGTCGCCTTGACCGCAGTCCTCTCCGCGCTCGACGGGGGAGTGACCCTCGCGACCGACCTCATGCTGTTCCTCGCGCTCACCGTCGCCGTCGCGCTCGTCGGGGGACTCTGGCCGGCGGTCGTCAGCGCCGTCGCCGGCTTCGTGCTGCTCAACTGGTTCTTCACGCTGCCGACCGGCCGGCTCACGATCGCGCAGCCGGAGAACGCGTTCGCCCTCGTGGTGTTCGTGCTGGTCGCCGCGGGTGTCGCGTCCGTCGTCGACCAGGCCGCCCGGCGCAGCGCCGAGGCGTTCCGCGCCCGCGCCGAGGCCTCGACCCTCGCCTCGGTCACGCGCGCCGTCCTCACCGGCGACGACACCGCCGACGCCCTCGTCGCCCGCCTCCGTGAGACGTTCACCCTCCGCGCGGTCTCCCTGCTGGAACGGTCCGGCACCCGCTGGGCCGTCCTCGCGTCCGACGGTGCCGAGCCGCCGGCGACGCCCGACGACGTGTCCGCGGTCGTCACCGTCGACGACACGCGCGTGCTCGCGCTCGACGGCCGCGTCCTGCCCGCGTCGGACCGCCGCGTGCTCGACGCCTTCGCCTCGCAGGTCGGCGCGGTCCTGGAGCAGACACGCCTGCGCCGCGCGGCCGAGCAGGCCCGCGTCCTCGAGCAGGCCGACGCGACCCGCACGGCCCTGCTCGCCGCGGTCTCGCACGACCTGCGGACCCCGCTCGCGACGATCCGCGCGTCCGTCGACGCTCTCACCGCGACCGACCTGCACCTCGCCGCCACCGACCGCGCCGCTCTCGTCGACACCCTGGGCGACGCCACCGGCCGCCTCGAACGCCTCATCGACAACCTGCTCGACCTGTCCCGGCTCGCGACCGGCTCCGTCGCCCCCGTGCTCCGCGACGCGTCCCTCGACGAGATCGTCCCCCTCGCCGTCGAGGGCTACCCGCACGACGTCGTGCGCCTCGACCTGCCCGAGACCCTGCCGCTCGTCCGCACCGACCCCGGCCTGCTCGAACGAGTCGTCGCCAACCTCGTCTCGAACGCCGTCCGTCACGCCCCCGCGGGTGCGGCGGTCGTCGTCGCCGCGTCCCCGGTCGGCGCGGACCTGGTGCTGCGCGTGGTCGACACCGGCCCCGGCCTGCCCGACGACTCGAAGGAGCGCATGTTCGAGCCGTTCCAGCGCCTCGGCGACACCAGTGGCACGGGCCTGGGCCTCGGCCTCGCGGTCGCGTCGGGCCTCGCGACGGCCGTCGGCGCCGACCTCCACGCCGAGGACACCCCGGGCGGAGGCCTCACCATGGTCCTCGTGCTGCCCCTCGCCGACGCACCCGCCACCGCGTCCGCGCGCGCCGACGCCGTCGAGTCCGTCGTCGACGACGTCACCGCGCAGGACCGCGATGCACCCGACGCCGACCTCCCGCCGACCACCGACGCGGACGCGACCCGATGACGGACGAGCCGACCCGTCCGGGCGCCCACGTCCTCGTCGTCGACGACGAGCCCGGCCTCGCGCACGCCCTCGCGATCATGCTGCGCGCCTCCGGCTGGCAGGTCACGACCGCCGCTGACGGCGCCCACGCCCTGTCCGCCGCCGCGCACCACCGACCCGACGTGGTCCTCCTCGACCTCGGCCTGCCCGACATGAGCGGCCTCGACGTCATCACCGCCCTGCGCGCCTGGACCCGCGTCCCGATCGTCGTCCTGTCCGCGCGTCAGCACGGCGAGGACAAGGTCGACGCCCTCGACGCCGGCGCCGACGACTACGTCACCAAGCCCTTCGCGATGAACGAGCTCCTCGCGCGCCTGCGCGCCGCCGTCCGCCGCGCCGCCGTCCGGGACGACCCGGGCGAGGCCGTCGTCACCGCCGGCGACCTCACGATCGACCTGGCGCGCGCCCGCGTCCTGCGCGACGGCTCGGAGGTCCGCCTGACGCCGACCGAGTGGGCGATGCTCGAGGTCCTCGTCCGCAACCGCGGCCGCCTCGTCTCGCGCCGCCAGCTCCTCCAGGACGTGTGGGGCCCCGGCTACTCCGACGAGACCCACTACCTGCGCGTCTACTCGGCCCAACTCCGGCGCAAGCTCGAGGACGACCCGTCCCACCCCCGCCACCTCATCACCCACCCGGGCCTCGGCTACACCTTCGAACCCTGACGCCGATCAGGGCGGTTAGTCACGAGTCGCAGCCTGCCCTGATGACGACTGGGCCCTCGGCGCTGTTCGCCGAGGCGCCGCGGAGCCGCAGCGGTGATGAGGCGCAGGGCTGCCGCGGCTACTGCGTGAACGCCGCGCGGGGGGAGCGGCGCGGGTGGACTGCGGACCAAAAATGCGTCAATAACTACTCGTCTGCGTGCTCGGGCAGCCGAGGCCCCGCAAACGAGCGGATACAGCAGGAGATTCGCGAGGGGCGACACTCGGGTGGTGTAACGCATGGGCCGACTGCATAGGATGCACATCCGGTTGGAGCGGTTGGTGACCGAGGGCGATCGAACTGCTCGGAGCGCCTCCCAGTCGCGCTCTTACGCCAGTCGGGTGTGACGCATCGCGGCTGCCGCTACCGCCCTGCGCGCGATCATGGCCTGTAAAGCCCTTGCGCTTCCACCTCGTTCATGAACCGAATGAACGACTTCATCATCGGGTCACGGAACGCGCTCAGGTTGTAGACGCGGTCACCGTCACGCTTCGACACGTCCTGCAGAATGCTCTCCGAGCCCGTTTTCAATTCGCGCAGTGGTCCCGAGAGTGCGGTCTGCTGGACGGGGAGCCCGGTCCGCTCTTCGATGTGCGCCCGAATGGTCTCCAGCTCAAAGAACTCGTCGTCGATCAGCGACATTGAGATAAGGATTTGCTTGCGGTACTTCCGCGGACCCGTGTGCTCGATAGCGCGGGTGTAGACCTCCGCGAGGCGATGTCCATTCTCCTTGAGGTACGCCGCGACGGCCGCCTCGTAATCATCAGCTAGAACGGTGCTCCTTCCTGCCGCGAGGCACGATTCGGCGATATCGAGACAGAGAGACTGGATGAGCGAAGGGGCGCCGGCCGATGTCCGCACAATGCGTGTCAGGATCTCCTCGCCAAGGCTCATGCGAAGGGTATCAAAGCCGCTCGTGATGAGCGCCCTTGCTTCCTCGTCCGTCATTGGACTGATGCGCAATTCTTTGATGAACCTATCTATTCCGCGGTCTGCCGAGACCAGAGCGGCCGAGTCGAGGGTCGTTCCGATCAAAATAATCTGCGGGAAGTTCGAGTCTTGCCCGTGCGTGGTTTTAATGAGGTCTGCAATCTCGGTCCGGAAGTCTTCGCTCGCCCGATGTAGTTCGTCGATCACGAGCGTCATTTTTGCGTCTCGCAAGACGGCTGCGACCTTCGAGTCGGTCGGCGAGTCGACGACGAGACGGCGAACCTTGGTAACTTCACTAGCCTCTTCGAACTGGCCTTCGAAGATCAGTTTGGCGCCAGCAGTCGCTCCGCGTGACTTGGTGGACGACTCTTCGACTTCGACGGTGTAGCCAAGTGACTCGAGTGACATCTTGAAGACATCGCTGATCCGCTTCCCAGACGCCGTAGGAAGGTAGACCATTCTCGGCTCTTCGCCGAGTTCCTGCAGAACCTTACGAACGACGGTTGTCTTGCCCACTCCGTACTCACCGAAAACGACGGGAACCTGGTCCCTCCCAAGGAAGCGCCGGATATCGGCCTCTGCCTCTTCGCGCGCGGCGTACGCGTTGCCTTCATTGAGAGGCAACTTGGTCGGCGTGAAGACATCGCTAGGTTTAGGTGTCTTGGTTGAGGAGAAGATGCCCACCGCGGAAGGCTAGCGCGGACGGTGACGGCTCTGCTGGCGCGGGTACCTGGGCGTGTTGTCGCGTTGGCCACGGAGCTTCAACCTGGACGCCGTCGGGACGCGGGCCTCAGCCCGCGAGACGAGCGGTGACGAGGCGGTTCAGTGAGACGCCCTGCTCGGCAGCCTCGGTCGCGAGGCGGCGGTGCACCTCCGGCGGGATGCGGACCTGAAACCGCCCTGAGTACGAGCGGTCCGCCAGGGGGAGCGGGACGGGCTCGCGGCCGGCGCGCAACTCGTCCAGCACGTCCTGGAGCAGCGCCTCGACGCCGTGCAGGGCGCCCGTGCGGTCGGTGTCCAGCCACGACAGCGACGGGAACTCGGCGACCGTCGCGACGTACGCCTCGTCCTCCGCGGACCAGGTGATCCGGTACGTGTAGTGGTCCGCGGTGGCCATCGATCCTCCGCCGTGCCGTGGAACTGCTGGATGTTCACGCGCGGGTCTCCGGGCCAGGGCGTCGTGAAGACCTGGTGCGAAGAGCCGCGCTGCCGTGGCTCCCCTGAGTAGTGGCGACACACGCGTTCGAAGTCGGCGAACCGCACATTCTTCGGGTTGAGCCGCATGGCGCTGACAAGACGGGCAACATCCGGGACCACCCAATAGTGCCACTAATGGCACTACGCCTCAACGGTCGGCAGGACGCCCCAACAGAGGCCCGACCGTCGTCAGCCGAGGCGGGGGCGTCGGCGCAGTTCCTTGACCGCGCGGCGCTGGCGTTCGCCGGCGGACCGCCGCTCGCGGGACGCTCGGCTCGGGCGGGTGGCCCGGCGGGGTGGGCCCGGGGGAGCGAGGGCCTCGTCGAGGAGCGCGACGACGCGCGTGAGCGCCGCCTCGCGGTTGCGGAGCTGCGACCGGTGCTCGGACGCGGCGACGGTCAGCACGTCACCGCGCAGCCGCGCGGCGAGACGTGAGCGGACGCGCTCCTCCTGCTCGGGCACGGCCCACAGCACGGCGGAGACGTCGACGGACAGCTCGACGCGCGAGTCGGCGGTGTTGACGCCCTGACCGCCGGGCCCGCTCGACCGCGAGAAACGCCACGAGAGGGCGTCGTCCGGGAGGACGACACCCCCTCGCAGAGCGATCGGCGCGATCACGGTCAGGTCACTCGTGCTGCCACGAGTGCCACAGCGCGGCGTAGTCGCCACCCGCGGCGACCAGCTCGTCGTGCGGGCCGATCTCGGTGATCCGCCCGGCGTCGACGACGGCGACACGGTCGGCGTCGTGCGCGGTGTGCAGCCGGTGCGCGATCGCGACGACGGTGCGGCCCTCGAGCACGGCGGAGAGCGACCGCTCGAGGTGCCGCGCGGCGCGCGGGTCGAGCAGCGAGGTCGCCTCGTCGAGCACGAGGGTGTGCGGGTCGAGCAGCACGAGCCGCGCGAGCGCGATCTGCTGCGCCTGGGCGGGTGTCAGCGGGGTGCCGCCGGATCCGACCTCGGTCGTCAGCCCCTCGGGCAGTGCGGACACCCACTCCCAGGCGTCGACGGCCCGCAGCGCGTGCTCGAGCTCGGCGTCGGTCGCGTCCTCCTTCGCGAGGCGCAGGTTGTCGGCGAGCTCGCCGACGAACACGTGGTGCTCCTGCGTGACGAGCGCGACGTGCCCGCGCAGGTCCTCGAGCGGCAGCTCGACGAGCGGTACACCGCCGACCGTGACCGACCCGCCCGTGGGCGGGTGGATGCCGGCGAGCATGCGCCCGAGCGTCGACTTGCCCGCGCCGGACGGGCCGACGACGGCGAGCCGCTCGCCGGACCGCAGGTCGAGGTCGATGCCGTGCAGCACGTCGTGACCCTCGCGGTACGCATAGCGCAGGTCGCGCGCGGACACGTCCTCGTCGACCGGCTCGGCCGTCCCGGGCTCGCGGTCCGGCGAGACGAGCTGCACGCCGACGATCCGCGCGAGCGACGTGGCCGCCACCTGGATCTCGTCGACCCAGAAGATGAGCTCCCACACCGGGCCGCTGACCTGGTACGTGTACATGACGATCGTGGTGACCGCGCCGAGCGACGCGTACCCCTGCGACACGAGGAAGCCGCCCCAGACCAGGACCGCCGCAGGCGCGAGCACGAACGCCAGGTCGATGCCGGGGAACAGCACCGTGCGCAGGTCGAGCGTGACCTTCTCGGCGGCGAACGCCTCCCGCAGGTCGGCGTCGACCCGGGCCTGACGGCGCGGGCCGAGCCGCAGCGCGTCGACGGTGCGCGCCCCCTCGACGGACTCGGTGATCGTGCCGTTGAGCGCCGCGTACGACGCGGACTCCCGCTGGTAGGCGGGCGTCGCACGCTTGAGGTACCAGCGGACGACGAGCAGCATCCCGGGGACGCCGACGAACATCGCGACCGCGACGAGCGGCGAGAGGATCACGCTCGCCACGACCGTCAGGGTGATCGTCACGACCGCGACGATCACCCGCGGCACGCCGAAGCGGACGGCGTGCTGCAGACGGTTGACGTCGTTCGTCGTGCGCGCGACGAGGTCACCGGTCCCGGCGCGCTCGACGGTCGACAGCGGCAGCGACGTCACGGTCGCGATGAACTCCTCGCGGAGCTCGGCGAACACCTTCTCGCCGAAGACCATCGACCGGCGCTGCGCGAACCGGATGAGGACGGTCTGCGCGAGCACGGCGAGGACGCCGAGCCCGATGAGGGTGTTGATGTACGAGACCGTCGTGCCGTCGGTGACGGCGTCGACGAGCCGCCCGAGGATCCACGGACCGGCGAGCCCGGCGACCGCGGCGAGCGTGTGCAGCGTCGCGATGCCGGTGAGGTCGGTGCGGTGCGTGCGGAACAGGCGGCCGGTGTACGCGCGCACCGCCGCCGAGTCGGCGATGGGGAGCTTCACGGTCGTCCTCCTGCGGGCGAGGCGTCGGCGAGGTCGTCGGTGACGACCACACCGTGCGGGGGCGTGTCGGTGTCGAGGTCGCGGCCCACGACCCGGCGGTACGCGGCGGCCACGGCCGGTCCGGCGGCGCCGTCGAGCAGCTCGGCGTGCGCGCCCCGGGCGACCAGGCGGCCGTCCTGGACGAGCTGCACCTCGTCGACGTGGTCGAGCACGAGCGGCGACGCGGTGACGACGAGCGTCGTGCGCCCGCGCCGGTGGTCGGCGAGCCGGCCGGCGATGCGGGCCTCGGTGTGCGCGTCGACCGCGCTGGTCGGCTCGACGAGCACGAGGATCTCGGGGTCCAGGAGCAGCGCCCGCGCGAGGGCGACGCGCTGCCGCTGCCCGCCGGACAGCGAGCGGCCCTTCTCGGGGAGCTCGCCGGCGAGGCCGTCGGGCACGGAGTCGAGCACGTCGTGGGCGTCGGCGAGCGCGATCGCGTCGAGCAACCGCTCCTCCTCGCCCGTGCCGTGCACGTCGAGCTCCTCCCCGAGCGCACCCGAGAACAGGTGCGGCGTGGCCTCGGCGACGACGATGCGCGTCCGCACGTCCTCCTTGTGCAGGTCGGCGAGCAGGACGCCGCCGAGCCGCACCGGCGTGTCCTTCTCCGCCTCGTCGTCGAACCGGCCCATGCGGGTCGCGATCGCGGCGGACTCGTCGGGGTCGGCGCTGACGAGGGCGACGACGCGGCCGTGCTCGAGCACCACGCCGCTCGTCTCGTCGACCAGCGGCGACCCGGCGGGCGGTGCCTCGGCGGTGCCCGGTCGCGCACCCGTCGCCGGCACGACCTGCAGGACCTTGACGACCTTGCCCGCACCCACGTGCGCGCGCGTCGCCGACTGCAGGAACATCGTCGCGTTCTGCACGGGCCACGCGAGGAACGCCGCGTACCCGTAGGTCGCGACGAGCTGACCGGGCGTGATGGTGCCGTCGAGCGCCATGTGCGCGCCGAGCCAGATGAGCACCGCGACGAACATGCCGGGCAGCAGCACCTGGAGCGCGTCGAGCCAGGACTGCGTGACGGCGACCTCCTCGCCGCGGCGGCGGACGCGTTGCGACTGCTCGCGGTAGCGCGCGTTGAAGACGCTCTCGCCACCGATGCCGCGCAGGATGCGCAGGCCGGAGACGGTGTCGGCGCCGAGCGTCGTGAGGCGACCGGACGCCTCGCGCTGGGCGACCTGGCGCTTCTGGAGCGGCTTGACGAGCAGGCCGAGCGCGGCGGCGACGGTCGGCAGGCCGAGCAGGACGACGAGGCCGAGGCTCACGGAGACGCGGAGCATGAGGACGGCGGCGACGCCGTAGGCGACGAGGCTGCCGATGAAGCGGGCGGCGATCGCGTAGATCTCACCGACCCGCAGGGCGTCGTTGGCGACGGCGGAGACGACCTCGCCGGTCGGCAGCTCGGCGGTGATGGCGTGCCCGGAGCGGGCGACGGTCGTCCCGACCAGCTGGGAGGACGTGAACGCGGCGCGCAGCCAGTTCGCCACGTCGTAACGGTGCCCGATCGCGCCGGCCGCGGCGCTGACGATCCCGAGCGCGGCGAGCGCGCCCGCGGCCCGCCACAGGTCGGGGCCGAAGCCGTGCTCGAGGCCGCCGTCGATCGCGCGGCCGGTGAGGTAGGGGAGCAGCGCCTGGCAGGCGAACAGGACGATCCCCAGCAGCACGGCGACCGCGAGGATGCCCCACTGACGACGGGCGAGCCACCAGAGGTAGGCGACGGGACCGGTCAGCGGCGGGGTGCCGGGGTCGGAGAGGGGGAGCGAGCGCACGAGCGTCTACGTTACGACCGGGTACCGACACGCCTCGAACGCTTATCGGCCCGTGTCGGACAGCGCGTGCCGGGGCCCCGGAGTGACGTCCGCCACCGCGCGGACGACCGGGCCGAGGACGCCGCCGCGACGACTACCCTGGGGGCGTGACCCAGACGCCTGAGCCGCTGTCGCCTGCGCACGCGCCGGCGCCCCCCGCGCACCGTCCGGTCCTCGTCGTCGACTTCGGCGCCCAGTACGCGCAGCTCATCGCGCGCCGGGTCCGTGAGGCGAACGTGTACTCGGAGATCGTCCCCCACACGGCCTCCGTCGCGGACCTGCTCGCGAAGGACCCCGCGGCGATCATCCTGTCCGGCGGGCCGTCGTCCGTGTACGCCACGGGCGCCCCGTTCGTCGACCCGTCGCTGTTCGAGGCGGGCGTGCCCGTGCTCGGCATCTGCTACGGCTTCCAGGCGATGGCGCAGGCCCTCGGCGGGACCGTTGCGCAGACCGGTCAGCGCGAGTACGGCGGCACGGCCGTCGAGGTGACCGACGCCGGCACCGTCCTCGCGGGCAGCCCCGAGCAGCAGACCGTGTGGATGAGCCACGGCGACGCCGTGCACGCCGCGCCCGAGGGCTTCGACGTGCTCGCGACGAGCTCCGGCAGCCCTGTCGCCGCGTTCGAGGACCGGGAGCGCCGCCTGTTCGGCGTCCAGTGGCACCCCGAGGTCAAGCACTCGCCGCTCGGTCAGCAGGCGCTCGAGAACTTCCTCTACGAGGGTGCGGGCCTCGCGCCCGACTGGAACCCCGGCAACGTCATCGCCGAGCAGGTCGAGCGGATCCGCGCGCAGGTCGGCGACGCGCGCGTCATCTGCGGGCTGTCCGGCGGCGTCGACTCGTCCGTCGCCGCGGCGCTCGTGCAGAAGGCCGTCGGGGACCAGCTGACCTGCGTGTTCGTCGACCACGGGCTGCTGCGGTCCGGCGAGGCCGAGCAGGTCGAGAAGGACTTCGTCGCCGCCACCGGCGTGCAGCTCAAGATCGTCGACGCGCGCGAGCGCTTCCTGCACGCGCTCGCGGGCCACACCGACCCCGAGACCAAGCGCAAGATCATCGGCCGCGAGTTCATCCGCGTGTTCGAGGACGCGGCGCGCGAGGTGGTCGAGGACGCGGGGGCGCACGGCGAGGCCGTGAAGTTCCTCGTCCAGGGCACGCTCTACCCCGACGTCGTCGAGTCCGGCGGCGGCGAGGGTGCGGCGAACATCAAGTCGCACCACAACGTCGGCGGCCTGCCCGACGACCTGCAGTTCGAGCTCGTCGAGCCGCTGCGCACGCTCTTCAAGGACGAGGTGCGCGCGGTCGGACTCGAGCTCGGCGTGCCTGAGGTCATCGTCTGGCGTCAGCCGTTCCCGGGCCCGGGCCTGGGCATCCGCATCATCGGCGAGGTCACCGCGGAGCGGCTCGACATCCTGCGTGCCGCCGACGCGATCGCGCGCGAGGAGCTCACGAGGGCCGGGCTCGACCGCGACATCTGGCAGTGCCCGGTCGTGCTGCTCGCCGACGTGCGCTCGGTCGGCGTCCAGGGCGACGGCCGCACGTACGGCCACCCGGTCGTCCTGCGGCCCGTCTCGTCCGAGGACGCGATGACGGCCGACTGGACGCGCCTGCCCTACGACGTGCTCGCGACCATCAGCACGCGCATCACGAACGAGGTGCCCGAGATCAACCGGGTCGTCCTCGACGTCACGAGCAAGCCGCCGGGCACGATCGAGTGGGAGTGACCGACGGGATGACGGGAGGACCGGAGCAGGTGAGCACGACGGAGACGACGACGAAGCCCTGGGTGAAGCGCGCCCGCGGGGCGGCCCAGCGGTACCGGGTCATGGCGTGGATCACCGGCACGATGCTGCTGCTGCTCTGCGTCGAGATGATCCTCAAGTACGTGCTGCAGGTGCCCGGGTTCAACGTCGACGGCGACCCGCGGTCGGAGGCCGCGCGGATCATCGCGATGGTGCACGGCTGGGTCTACGTGATCTACCTGGTCACCTGCTTCGACCTGTGGTCGACCATGCGCTGGCGGCTCGGCCGGCTCGTGACGCTCGCCCTCGCGGGCGTCGTGCCGGTCATGTCGTTCGTGCTCGAGCGCCGCGTCCACCGCGAGGCCGTCGCGGCCATCGACGCGCGCGCCTGACCGGGGTCCCCGTGCGGATCGTCCACGTCTCCGACTGCTACGCGCCGCGCACGGGCGGCATCGAGTCGCAGGTCGGCGACCTCGCCGCCCGGCAGGCCGAGCAGGGCCACGACGTGCACGTCCTCACCGCGACGCTCGGCGCCGCGGGGGAGCGCGGGGGAGTCGTCGACGTCGAGCACGGGGTGCACGTGCACCGGCTGGGCGCGCGGCTCCCGTTCGACCTCCCGATCAACCCCGCGGCCGGTCCCCGGCTCCTGCGGACCGCGTTCGACGGCCTGCGGCCCGACGTCGTGCACGTGCACGCGGGCGTGCTGTCGCCGTTCGCGTTCGACGGTGCGCGGCTCGCGCTCGACGCCGGCCTGCCGACGGCGGTGACCTGGCACTGCATGCTCGACGGCACCGTTCCGGCGCTGCGCGGTGCCGTCCGGCGCACGCGCTGGTCCGAGGCCCCGGTCGCCCTC
>NZ_JAAXOY010000140.1 GCF_012396155.1 Cellulomonas septica
CGGCGAGGGTGCCGTGCCGGTGGCGGCACGCGGGCACGCCGACGGCGGGGGACCGGTGCACGGGCTCGGCCCCGAGTGGCGTCCCGGGCCCGACGGGCTGCTGTTCCGGCGCGCCGCGCGCGTGATCCTGCTCGACGAGGACGACCGCGTGCTGCTCATGCGCGGGCACGACGTCGACCAGCCCGAGCGCAGCTGGTGGTTCACGGTCGGCGGCGGCATCGACGACGGCGAGGACTCGCGCACCGCGGCGCTCCGCGAGCTGCGCGAGGAGACCGGCATCGTGCTGGACCCGGCCGCGCTGCAGGGTCCGGTGCTCACGCGGTCGGCGATCTTCGACTTCTTCGCGCAGCACTGCCGCCAGGACGAGGACCTGTACCTCGCGCGGGTCCGGTCGGCGGACGTCGGCGAGCTGAGCCGCGCGGGGTGGACCGAGCTCGAGGCCGGTGTGCTCGACGAGCTGCGCTGGTGGCCGCTCGACGAGCTCGCCGCGGTCGAGATCGAGGTGTTCCCCGTCGGGCTCGCCGCCCTCGTGCAGGACCTCGCCGAGGGATGGGACGGCACGGTGCGGCACCTCGGGCTCGCGCACGAGCACTGAGCGGTGCGACGGCGGGGCGGGGGAGCGGCGCCCCGTGACCCGGCGGATCGGGGTTCCGACGTGGTCATCCCTCAGGGGGTACTGACCAGTAACGTCGACTGTGTACGGTCGAGAGCATGCCCACCCTGGCCCCGACGTCCCCGACGCTGCACATCCCGCGCAGCGGCATCCGCACCCTGATGGAGCTCGCGCACCGCGACCCGGAGGCGCTCCACCTCGAGATCGGCGAGCCCGACACCGCGCCGCCCGCGCACGTCGTCGAGGCCGCCGCGCGGGCCGCGCACGACGGGCGCGCCGGCTACACCGCGAGCACGGGACTCGCCGAGCTGCGCGAGGTCGCCGCCGAGCGGGTCACGCGCGTCAGCGGCCGCGCGACGCACCACGACGACGTCGTCGTGACGCACGGCGCGATGCACGGGCTCACCATGACGATGGCCGCGCTGCTCGGCCCGGGCGACGAGATCCTGCTCCCGGACCCGATGTTCCCGAACTGGGCCATGGCCGCGATCTCCGTCGGGGCCGTCGTCCGGACCTACCCGACGTCGGCCGAGCGGGGCTTCGTGCCCGACGTCGCCGACGTCGAGGCGGCCGTGGGCCCGCGCACGCGGGCGATCGTCGTGTGCTCCCCGAACAACCCGACGGGCGCGGTGTACCCGGCCGACGTGGTCGCCGGGCTCGTGGGCGTGGCCCGCCGGCACGACCTGTGGGTGCTCTCCGACGAGTGCTACGAGGCCGTGACCTTCGGCGCGACCCACGTCAGCCCGGCCGCCTTCGACACCGACGGACGGGTCGTCGTCCAGCACAGCCTGTCGAAGACGTACGCCATGACGGGGTGGCGCACCGGGTTCCTCGCGACCCCGCGCCACGACCTGGTCGAGACGATCGGCCACGTCGCCGAGGCGACGATCGCGTGCCCGTCGGCGCCCGGTCAGCACGCGGCGCTCGCCGCGCTCACGGGCCCGCAGGACACCGTCACCTCGGCGGTGGCGCAGTACCGCGCGCGTCGCGACGCGGCCGTCGCGGTCCTCGACGCCGCCGGTCTCGGCTACGTGCGCCCCGACGGCGCGTTCTACCTCATGGTCGACGTCGGGACGCCGGACACCGACGCGTTCGCGCTGCGGCTGCTCGCCGAGCGGCACGTCGCCGTCGCGCCCGGGTCGACGTTCGGTCCGTCGGCGCACGGCCAGGTGCGCGTCAGCCTCGCCGCCGCTCCCGACGTGCTGCTCGCGGGCCTCGCGCACCTGGTGGCCGCCGTCGCGGAGCGGTCCGCCGACGACCCGACCGGTAGCCGGGCGGGAGCGGAGCGGCTCGCCGCGGCGAACTAGGATCGCCCGTCGTGACCGTGACCGTCGGAGTGCTCGCCCTGCAGGGTGACGTGCGTGAGCACGTCGCCGCCCTCACGACCGAGGGGGCCCACGCGGTCCCCGTCCGCCGGGAGCGCGAGCTGGACGCCGTCGACGCGCTGGTCATCCCGGGCGGCGAGTCGACGACGATCGACAAGCTGCTGCGCGCGTTCGACCTGTTCGAGCCCGTGCAGCGCCGGCTGCGCGACGGGATGCCCGCGTACGGGTCCTGCGCGGGCATGATCCTGCTCGCCGACCGGGTGCTCGGCGGGATCGAGGGGCAGCAGACCCTCGGCGGCGTCGACGTCACGGTGCGGCGCAACGCGTTCGGCCGGCAGGTCGACTCGTTCGAGACGGACCTCACGATCGAGGGCGTCGACGACGGGCCGCTGCACGCGGTCTTCATCCGTGCGCCGTGGGTCGAGGAGGTCGGTCCGGCCGCCGAGGTCGTCGGGCGCGTCGAGTCGGGTCCGGCCGCCGGTAGGATCGTCGCGGTCCGCCAGGGGCCCGTCCTCGTGACGTCCTTCCATCCGGAGGTCACGGGCGACACCCGGGTGCACCGTCTGTTCGTCGAGATCGTCCGCGAGAGCCAGGGGTAGGCAGAGCCGATGTCGGGTCATTCCAAGTGGGCCACCACCAAGCACAAGAAGGCCGTCGTCGACGCGAAGCGCGGCAAGCTCTTCGCGAAGCTGGTCAAGAACATCGAGGTGGCCGCCCGCACGGGCGGTGGTGACCCCGCGGGCAACCCGACGCTGTTCGACGCCATCCAGAAGGCGAAGAAGTCGTCGGTCCCGAACGACAACATCGACCGCGCGCTCAAGCGCGGGTCCGGCCAGGAGGCCGGCGGCGCCGACTACCAGACGATCATGTACGAGGGCTACGGCCCCGGCGGCATCGCGGTGCTGGTCGAGTGCCTCACCGACAACCGCAACCGCGCCGCGTCCGACGTGCGCGTCGCGTTCACCCGCAACGGCGGCCAGATGGCCGACCCGGGTTCGGTGTCGTACATCTTCAGCCGCAAGGGCGTCGTCATCGTCCCCAAGGAGGGCACCGACGAGGACGCCGTCATGGAGGCGGTCCTCGACGCGGGCGGCGAGGAGGTCAACGACCTCGGCGAGTCCTTCGAGGTGCTGAGCGAGGCGACCGACCTCGTGCCCGTCCGCACGTCGCTGCAGGACGCCGGCATCGAGTACGACTCCGCCGACGTGGTGTTCTGGCCGTCGACCCAGATCGAGGTCGACGCCGAGGGTGCGCGCAAGATCCTGCGCCTCATCGACGCGCTCGAGGACTCGGACGACGTGCAGAACGTCTACGCCAACTTCGACGCCTCCGACGAGGTCATGGCGGAGCTCGAGGACGACTGACGACAGGCGCGCGGCCTCCCGGGGATCGACCCGGGAGGCTGCGACCATACGAGCGTGCGCGTCCTCGGAGTCGACCCCGGCCTGACCCGGTGCGGTCTCGGCGTGGTCGACGGCCTGCCGGGGCGCCGCACGCGCCTCGTCGCGGTCGGCGTGGCGCGGTCCCCGGTCGACGACGAGGTCGACCAGCGCCTGCTCGCGATCGAGGCGCAGATCGAGGAGTGGCTCGAGGAGCACGCGCCCGACGCCGTCGCCGTGGAGCGCGTGTTCGCGCAGCACAACGTGCGCACGGTCATGGGCACGGCCCAGGTCGCGGGGATCGCGATGGTCGCCGCGGCGCGTCGCCGCATCCCCGTCGCGCTCCACACGCCCAGCGAGGTCAAGGCCGCGGTCACGGGCAACGGCCGTGCCGACAAGCCGCAGGTCCAGACGATGGTCGCGCGGCTGCTCAGCCTGGACGAGATCCCCAAGCCCGCCGACGCCGCGGACGCGCTCGCGCTCGCGATCTGCCACCTGTGGCGGCCGGCCGGAGCGCTCGGCGCACCGCAGCGCGCGCCCGGGTCCATGACGGCGGCGCAGCGCGCGTGGGCGGCGGCGGAGCAGGCGGCCAAGCGGCGCGCGTGACGCGCGTGTCCTGTCGTACAGGTGTTCGGTCGGTGTGCGAGAGTAGCGCCGTGACGACGACGGAGAGGACGCCGCGGTGATCGCGTCGGTGCGGGGGACGGTCCTGGCGGTGCGGCTCGACGCGGCCGTGGTCGAGGTCGGCGGCGTCGGGATGCTCGTGCAGGCCACGCCCGCGACGCTCGCGGGTCTCCGGGTCGGCGCGCAGGCCACGCTGTCGACGTCGCTCGTCGTCCGCGAGGACTCGCTCACGCTGTTCGGGCTCGACACCGAGGAGCACGGGCCCGGGGTCCTCGTCGTCGGGCCGCGCCGGTCCGGTCGCAGCACCACGCTGCTCACGATGGGGACGTCCGCGCTCGAGCGCGGCTGGACCGTCGGGATCGTCACGCCGCGCCGCAGCCCGCTGCGCGACCTCGCCGGCCACCCGGGTGTCCTGGGGTCGCTCGACCTGGACGCGTCGCGGGACGACATCACCGCGCTGCTCGCGGGCCTCGTGCCGGCCGGGGACACCCCGACGGTGCTGCTGGTGGACGACCTCGAGCTCGTCGGCACCGACGGGCCCCTCGCGGACGCGATCGTCGCGCACCTGGGCGCGCTGCGGGACCGGCCAGGCCTGGTGGTCGCGGCCGGGTCGGCCGACGAGCTGTCGAGCGGCTACCGCGGGCCTGCCGCCACGATGAAGAAGTCGCGCAACGGCCTGCTGCTCGCGCCGTCGTCGCCCAACGACGGCGACCTGTTCGGACTCCGTCTGCCGCGGTCCGCGCTGGGTGCCGGCGTCCCCGGCCGCGGCCTGCTCGTCGGCGCGGGGTCGTGGCAGCTCGTCCAGGTGCCGACGCCCTGACCGTCCGGACGCCCTGACCGTCCCGGCACCCTGACGGTCCGACGCCCTGACCGTCCCGGCGCCCTGACGTCTCGACGCCCGACCGTCCCGACATCCCGACCGTCCCGACTCCCTGGCCGCGTCGGCGTCGGCGTCGCGCGGCCCGCGGCCCCCGGCGTGCGACCCTGGGGCGCGTGCGCCGGACGTGACGGCGGACGTCGCCGTGACCTGCCGAGAGGGGTGCCGTGCCGTCGTACCGCGTCCGCGCCGCCGTCGGCATGCTGCGTCCCGGCGTCGCGGCCCCCGACGTGCTGCCCGAGGCGGTGGCCGTGGCGCGAGCCCGGACGGCGGTCGAGGCGCACGACGTCGAGGTCGTGCGGGGCGAGGCGCGCGTCACCGTGCGGTACGAGGCGGACGACGACCAGGCCGCGCGACAGATCGGGTGGGCCGTCCTCGCGCGGCTCGACGAGCTCGCCGAGATCAGCGGCCGCTCGCTGACGCGCCGTTTCGGCGCCCGCTGGTACCGCGTCTGACGGCTCCCGCCCGGCAGGCCGTGGTGCCCGCCCGGGGGCGTCGCGAGCCCGGCGGCGACGGCGTGGTGCCGCGCCGCCGGGCCCGGACGGTGACGTCGGGGGCGACGGTCGGGTTCAGTCGCCCTTGACGTTGACGAGCTGACGCAGGACGTGCCGGACCTCGACGAGGTCGGCGGCGTCGGCCATGACCCGGTCGATGTCCTTGTACGCGGCGGGGATCTCGTCGAGGAACGCGTCGGTGTCGCGGTACTCGATCCCCGCCATGGCCTCGCGGAGCTGGTCGCGCGTGAACAGCTTCCGGGCCGCGGTCCGGGAGTGCTCACGCCCGGCGCCGTGCGGCGAGGAGCACAGCGACAGCGGGTCGCCCTTGCCGACGACGACGTACGACGCGGTGCCCATCGACCCGGGGATGAGCCCGGGGTCGCCGGCGCGGGCCCGGATGGCGCCCTTGCGGGACACCCACACGGACTTGCCGAAGTGCGTCTCCTGCTCCGTGAAGTTGTGGTGGCAGTTGACGCGCTCGGCCTCGACGACGTCCTCGCCCATGTGCTCGGCGATCGCGGCCACGACCCGGTCCATCATCTCCTCGCGGTTGAGCCGCGCGAACTCCTGCGCCCACCGCAGCTCGCGCACGTACGCCCAGAACTCGGGCGTCCCCTCGACGAGGTAGGCGAGGTCGCGGTCGGGCAGGGAGATCCACCACTTCTGGCAGAGCTCGGCGGCGACGCGGATGTGGTGCTGCGCGATCTTGTTGCCGACACCGCGGGACCCGGAGTGCAGGAACAGCCAGACGGTGCCGGTCTCGTCGGCGGTCACCTCGATGAAGTGGTTGCCGGAGCCGAGCGACCCGAGCTGGAGCGCCCACCGGCCCGCGTACGCGCCGGGGTCGAATCCCGCCTTCTCCGCGGCGGCCTCGAGCGTCGCGACGCGCGCCTCCGCACTGGGCGTCAGGCGCTGGTTCGCGGCACCCGCCGACAGCGGGACGGTCCGCTCGATCCGCTGCCGCAGCGGCGTGAGGGACCCGGCGGCGCGGACCTGCTCGACCGTCCACTGCGTGCGGACGGCGATCATGCCGCAGCCGATGTCGACGCCGACGGCCGCGGGGATGAGCGCGCCGAGGGTCGGGATCACCGAGCCGACGGTGGCGCCCTTGCCGAGGTGCGCGTCGGGCATGAGCGCGACGTGCGGGTAGACGAAGGGCATGGTGGACGTGGCGACGGCCTGGTCGCGGGCCTTGTCGTCGAGGATCGAGGCCCAGGAGACCAGCGTCTTCGTGAGGTGCTGGCGTGTCATGGTCGGCGATCCTGGCAGGGGGGTCGGGGCGTGTCCCCCTCATTGTCCGGCGGTCACCCGCCCGGTCGCGCGCGGGACGCCGGCTCACGTCCGCCGCTCGGCCGAGCCGGCCGTCACGCGGGGACGACCCCCGACGGGACGTCGGTCAGAGGAGCGGGTCGCCCTGGCCCACGATCATGGGCTCGCCGACCGGGCGGGGCGCACGCGCGCGCCCTTCGCCGCTCGTCCTCGCGGGCGCGTACCGGTGGCCGACGACCATGCTCGGGCGGCCCGGGCCCGACGCCTCGACG
>NZ_JAAXOY010000141.1 GCF_012396155.1 Cellulomonas septica
GGTACCCGGAGTGCGCGCCGACGGCCGCCATCGCCGCGGGGTGCAGCGACTGCAGCAGCAGCGCGCGGATCCCGCCGACGAACATCGACGCGTCGCCGTGGACCGTCCGGATCGCGCTGCCCGGCGGGAACCACCGCGGCCCGGGCGTCCCGTGGATCCGGTCGCGCTGCTCGACCCCGTCAGGCCCGGCCACGCGCAGGAACAGGCGGGTGCCGACCTCGCGTCGGGCCGTGGCGACCCACCCCGGGGGTCGGAGCCGCGGCGCGCGCGGCGCGGACCGGTCGGTGGTGCGGTCGTCCGTCGTCGTCATGCGGCCGATCGTCCCCCGGCGCACCCGGGACCGCGAGCGCACGTTTCACCCACCGAACCCGCCCAAACCGGTTGTTCCCGGACATCGGGGAGCGGGACGCTCGACGAACCGCGCCCGCGGCACCGACGCCGGCGGGCCGTCACGCCAGGGGGTCCGCATGCGTCACCGTCCGCTCGTCCTGTCCACCGTCCTCGCGCTCGGCGCCGCGCTCGTGGCGACACCGGCCTCCGCACGCCCGCCGCAACCGACCTGCGGGGAGACCCTGACCAGGAGCACGACCCTGCTCGCGGACCTCGTGTGCACGAGCGCGCCGGGCCTGCGGCTGGCCCCGGGCGTGACGCTCAACCTGGGCGGCCACACGCTTCGCGGGCCTGGCGGCGGGAACGGCGTCGAGGTCGCATGGAGCGGACCCGTGGGCGTGCGGAACGGCACGGTCGCGGGCTGGGGCAACGGGATCGACACGTGGGCGGACGCCGACCCGGACGACCCCGGCGTGGAGTCGGGTCCGCTCACCGTCACGCGCGTCACGGTCCTCGACGGCCGCGTCGGCATCGACGCGTCCGGCGAGTCGGGCACGGGCCGGTTCCGGAAGGCGACGACGATCGAGCGGTCGACGTTCCGCTCGCTCGACATCGCGGTCGAGGGTGGCTGGTTCGCGGAGGTGGACGTGCGTGCGTCGACCTTCAGCGACAACGGGTCCGGCATCTGGAGCGGCGGCGACGCGACGGTGTCGGACAGCACGTTCACGCGGAACGGCGCGGCCGTCCGCGCGTCCGAGGCGTCGCTGACGGTCACCCGCTCGACGTTCGTCGACAACGGGACGGGCGTCGGCCCGATGTACAACGGCTTCGCGACGGTCGGGGCCAGCCGCTTCGTCGGCAACGACGTCGGTGTGGACACGACGAACGCGCTCGGCGGAGTGGTGCGGGACTCGCGGTTCACGTCGAACGGCCTCGGCGTGGGTGTGGGCCGGCTCGACGTGCACGTCGAGGGCAACGTCCTGCGGGGCAACGACGTCGGGATCGGGACGCCGCTCGCCGACACGGACGTCTACGACGCGACCATCCTCGACAACACGCTGCGCCTCAACGGGGACGGCATCGTGATCGAGCACGGCGACGAGTCCGTGCAGGTGGGCGGGAACGACGTCCGGCGCAGCACCGGGAAGGGGATCTGGACGCCCGGCGTCACGGACCTCGGTGGGAACGTCGCGCGCGGCAACGGCACCGAGCCGCAGTGCGTCGGCGTGGTCTGCACGACGTCCTGACCGCGACGACGGGGAGCCGGTGCGGCGGCGTGCTCACGGCGCGCCGCGCGCCGGCCCGCCCGTCCGCACCGGTGCCCCCGGTCGCCGTCCCGGTCAGTCGCGCGCGTACCGCCGGACGAAGGCCGCGAGGATCCGCGGCGGCGCCCACACGTCGGCGCCGCGGACGCCCGCGAGCACGGCGTCGGCCTCGTCGGGCCGGAAGTACCCGTACTCCCGGTAGACGCGGATGCGGGTCGAGATGCCGTCGACGTCGAGCTCGGGGTGGAACTGCGTCGCGTAGAGGTTCGTGCGGACGCGGAACATCTGCACGGGGCACGCCGGGGAGGACGCGAGCAGCGTCGCGGTGGGCGGCAGCACGCGGCACGCCTCCTTGTGCCCGACGAACGCGTCGAACGTGTCCGGCACGTCGGCGAGCAGCGGGTCGGCGCGCCCGTCGGGGGTGAGCGTGACGCGCACCGCGGAGATCGGCTCCGCGTGCACGCGGTCGATGACGCCGCCCTGGTGGACGCCCAGCGTCCCGACGCCGTAGCAGGCGCCGAGGAACGGCAGGTCGCGGTCGACGACCTCGTCGAGCAGGGCGGACACCTCCGTCTCGACGCGCACCTGGACCGCGGACTTCTGGTCCTGCGGGGTGCTCGCGTCGAAGGGGCTGCCGCCGACGAGGATGCCGGAGACCGCGTCGAGGTCGAGGTCCGGCAGCGGGCCGGCCTCCATGCGGACCCGAACGAGCTCCTCGGGTCGGAGGCCGCCGTAGGCGAGCATCGCCGCGTACTCCGCGTCGGCGGCGACGTCCTGCGCCCGGGACGCGAGCAGGACGAACGGCTTCATGCGTCGAGCGTGCCACCGGCGGTCCGTCGCTTCTCGCCGGGCACGATTCACCCGGGCGAAGAACGGGCATACCGGACATGCCGGGCCGCCGTCGCCGCCAGACTGGCGCCGACAGCCCCGCCTCGTCGGGGTGCCGCGTCCACAGGGGGATCCGTCATGCGTCTGCCGTCCGTGCTGTCCTGTCTCGTCCTCGCGGCGGGTGGTGTGCTCGTCGCCACGCCGTCGCTCGCCGCCACGCCCGTCCCGGGCTGCGGTGCGGTGCTCACCACCGACTCCGTGCTGACCGCCGACCTCACGTGTCCCGCGGGTGTGGGCGGGCTCGAGCTGGCCGAGGGGGTCACGCTCGACCTCGGTGGCCACACGCTGCGCGGCCCGGGCTCGGGCGTCGGCGTGTTGGTCCAGGTGCTCGGCGACGCGGGCGTCCACGACGGCACGATCGCCGGCTGGAGCACGGGGATCCGCAACGACGAGCCCGAGTTCGAGATCGACGGCGTCGTCACGATCGCCGACGTCACCTTCACCGAGAACGGCACGGGCGTCGACCCGTCCGGCCGCTGGGGCGCGTCCGGCAAGACGTACGAGGTGAGCGACTCGGTGTTCACCGCCAACTCCGACGGCATCGGGGCGTTCTACGGGTTCGCGCACGTCGTGCGGTCGGTGTTCACCGGCAACGGCACGGCGGTCAACCTCATCACGGCGGGAGTCGCGATCGAGGACTCGCGCATCGAGCACAACTCGACGGGCCTGCACTGCGACGAGTCCGGCTGCTCCGTCGAGCGGACGACGCTCGCGGACAACGGCGTCGCGGTCGACGCGCGCTTCTTCGGCGCGGACATCGTCGACTCCGTCGTCGAGCGCAACGAGGTGGGGCTCGCGTCCTTCTCGGTGTGGGGCGTCAACCACGTCAGCGGCACCGAGTTCCTCGACAACGGCACGGCGATCGACCTGCAGACCAGCTCCGCCGAGATCGTCGACAACGTGTTCCGCGGCAACGGCCTGGGCTTCCGGACCGACGGCTCCGACCCGACCTGGTTCCCCGAGACGCTGCTGCGCGGGAACCTGTTCGAGCGGAACGACGACGCGATCTTCTTCGACGAGATCGAGGGCGGCCCGAACACCCGGCTCACGAAGAACACCGCGAACTACAACCGGGGCTGGGGCATCCACGCGCCGGGCGTGGTCGACGGCGGCGGGAACAAGGCCAAGGGCAACGGCAACCAGCCGCAGTGCGTGGGCGTCGTCTGCAAGGGCTCGAAGCCGCGGTCGTGACCGCACGCCCGGGCCGGTGCGGGACCGTCCCCGCGCCGGCCCGGGCGGCCTGACCGCAGCGGACCGGGCGGCACGGGGCACGGGACCGGCCGTGCGCGTGGGAGCATCGACCGCGATGAGCACCGCGACCCTCGCCGAGCGGATCCCCGCCGACCCGACCGACGCCGACGCGCTGTACGAGGCGTTCACGGGGTGGGCCGCCGACCGCGGGCTCGCCCTGTACCCGCACCAGGAGGAGGCGCTCCTCGAGCTCGTGACGGGCGCGCACGTGATCCTGTCGACGCCGACGGGCTCGGGGAAGTCGCTCGTCGCGACCGCCGCGCACTTCGTCGCGCTGGCCCAGGGCCGCCGCACGTACTACACGGCGCCGCTCAAGGCGCTGGTCAGCGAGAAGTTCTTCGCGCTGGTCGAGGCGTTCGGCTCGCAGAACGTCGGCATGATGACGGGCGACTCGGCGGTCAACCCGACGGCGCCGATCATCTGCTGCACCGCCGAGATCCTCGCCAACCTGGCGCTGCGCGACGGCGAGGACGCGGACGTCGGCCAGGTCGTCATGGACGAGTTCCACTTCTACGCCGACCCGCAGCGCGGCTGGGCGTGGCAGGTGCCGCTGCTCGAGCTGCCGCGCACGCAGTTCCTGCTGATGTCGGCGACGCTCGGCGACGTCACGTTCTTCCGCGACGACCTGCACCGCCGCACGGGCCTCGACGTGGCCGTCGTCGCGAACGCGCAACGCCCGGTCCCGCTGACGTTCACGTACGCGGTCGAGCCGCTGCACGAGCTGCTCGACGAGCTCGTGAAGACGCGCCGCTCCCCCGTCTACGTCGTGCACTTCACGCAGAAGGAGGCCGTCGAGCGCGCGCAGTCGCTGCTGTCGACGACGCTCGCGAGCCGCGAGCAGCGCGACGCGATCGCCGCGGAGCTCGGCGCGTTCCGGTTCGGTCCCGGCTTCGGCCGGACGCTGTCCCGCCTGCTGCGGCACGGCGTCGGCGTGCACCACGCGGGCATGCTGCCCAAGTACCGCCGCGTCGTCGAGCGGCTCACGCAGAAGGGCCTGCTGCCCGTCGTGTGCGGCACGGACACGCTCGGCGTCGGCATCAACGTGCCCATCCGGACCGTCCTGCTCACGAGCCTCGTGAAGTACGACGGCGTGCGCATGCGGCACCTGTCGGCGCGCGAGTTCCACCAGATCGCCGGGCGCGCGGGCCGTGCCGGGTTCGACACCGTCGGCGAGGTCATCGTCCTCGCGCCCGAGCACGTCATCGAGAACCGCCGGGCGCTGGAGAAGGCGGGCGACGACCCGCGCAAGCTCAAGAAGATCGTCCGCAAGCAGGCGCCCGCGGGGCACGTGAACTGGACCGACAAGACGTTCGAGCGGCTGCGCGACGCGCCGCCCGAGCCCTTGACGTCGTCGTTCGCCGTCTCGCACGCGATGGTCCTGCACGTCCTCGCCCGGGCGGGCGACCCCGTCGCGCACATGACGCGCCTGCTCACCGACAACCACGAGCCGGAGTCCGCGCGCGGTCGGCACGTGCGCCGCGCGATCGCCGTCTACCGGTCGCTGCGCGCGTCGGGCGTGATCGAGCGACCGTGGGTCGAGGACCCGTCCGCGCCCCACGGCCGTCGCCGCGCCGTCCGGCTGACGCAGGACCTGCCCGCGAACTTCGCGCTCAACCAGGCGCTGTCGCCGTTCGCGTACGCCGCGCTCGACCTGCTGGACCGCGACGACCCCGCGTACGCGCACGACGTGGTCTCGGTCCTGGAGGCGACGCTCGACGACCCGCGCCAGGTGCTCGCGGCGCAGGAGAACCGCGCCCGCGGCGAGGCGGTCGCCGCGATGAAGGCCGACGGCCTCGACTACGACGAGCGCATGGCGCTGCTCGAGGACGTCACGTACCCGAAGCCGCTCGCGGAGCTGCTCGACGCCGCGTTCGCGACGTACCGGCAGACCAACCCGTGGGTCGCCGACCTCGCGCTGTCGCCCAAGTCGGTCGTGCGCGAGATGCACGAGAAGGCGATGACGTTCGCCGAGTACGTGTCGCACTACCAGCTCGACCGCACCGAGGGCGTGCTGCTGCGCTACCTCGCCGACGCCTACCGGGCGCTGCGCCAGACGGTGCCCGAGGACGCGCGCACCGAGGAGCTGTGGGAGATCGTCGAGTGGCTCGGCGACCTGGTCCGCCGGACGGACTCGAGCCTGCTCGACGAGTGGGAGCGCCTCTCGAACCCGCTCGACGAGCCGGGCGCGGACGCACCCGGCGGCACCGACGACGACACCCCCGAGCCGATCACCGCCAACCCGCGGGTCTTCCGCGCGCTGGTCCGCGGCGCGCTGTTCCGCCGCGTCGAGCTGCTCGCCCGGGAGGCGTACGACGCGCTCGCCGCGCTCGGCGACCGCGACGGCGAGGGCACGCCGTGGACGTCGGACCGGTGGGCCCAGGCGCTCGACCCGTTCTACGACGACCACGACGAGGTGCTCACCGGGCCGGCGGCACGGGGACCGGCGCTCTTCCAGGTGACGGCCACCCCGACGACGTGGCAGGTCCGGCAGCTGCTCGACGACCCCGAGGGCGACCACGACTGGCGGGTCGACGCCGTCGTCGACCTGGCGGGCTCGGACGAGACGGGCGAGGTGCAGCTGCGCGTGACGGCCGTCGGGGCGCTCTGACGGACCCCGCGCACGCGCCTCGCGGGCGCCGTCAGCGGCGGTGAGGCGAGGCTCAGTGAGGTAAGGCTCGACTGTGTTTCCGCAGGTCAGGCCAGCCTTTCCTGCGATGACAAGGCCCGGCGACGTGCCTACGGTGGACGCATGAGCGTCCTGTCGACCCACCTCGTCGGACCGCGTCGCTCCCCTGCCGGGAGCCCTGTCGAGCCGTCCGCACCGACCCCCGAGCCCCTGAGCGCCGGCCGCCTCAACCGGCTCCGCGCCGCCGTCCTGGGCGCGAACGACGGCATCGTGTCCGTCGCCGCGATGGTCGTCGGCGTCGCCGGCGCCGCGCCCGCCCGGTCCGCGGTCGTCACCGCGGGCATC
>NZ_JAAXOY010000142.1 GCF_012396155.1 Cellulomonas septica
AGTCACGCCTTGCGGCGGTCCGTCTCCTGCGCGGCGAGCGCGCGGCGCACGCCGTCGCGGTTCTCGGCGACGAGCCGGCGCAGTGCGGGCGGCGCGTCCGCCTGCGACGCGAGCCACGCGTCGGTCGCACCGAGCACGTCCACGGCGTCGTGGTCGGCGAGGTCCGTCGGGTACAGGCCGAGGACGATGTTCTGCGCCATCTCGTTCGTCTTGTCGGCCCACACCGTGGCGAGCGACGCGAAGTACGGCTCGACGTAGGGGAGCAGCAGAGCGCGGTCGTGCACGCGCCCGAAGCCCGCGATGGTCGCGGCCTGGATCGCGTTCGGCAGGTCGTCGCCGTCCACGACGGCGGCCCACGCGGCGGCCTTCGCCTCGGCGGTCGGGACCGCGGCGCGCGCGGCGGCGGCGGCCCGCTGGCCGGTCGCGGTCGCGTCGGCCGAGAGCTGCACGGCGATGTCGGTCTCGCCCGCCCGGCCACCCGTGACGAGCGACGTGAGGAGCTCCCAGCGCAGGTCGGTGTCGATCGTGAGGCCGTCGAGCAGCTCGCGACCGTCCAGCAGGGCGGCGACCGCGTCGAGCTGGGCGTCGGTCTCCGCCCGCGCGGCGAACGCCTTCACGAGCTGGAGCTGGGTGTCGGAGCCGGACTCGGCGGACCGCGCCAGCTCGAGCAGCCGGTCGGCGGCCGCGACGGCCGTCGCCTGCCGATGCTCGGGCGCGACGTACAGGTCGAGCGACGTCGTGAGCTGGCGCAGCAGCACGAGGACGACCGACGAGTCGGTCTCGTGGAGGATGTTGCCGAGCACGAGGTCGACGAAGTCGCGGGCGGGCGTCTCGCCGTCGCGCGTCGCGTCCCACGCCGCCGTCCACACGAGCGTGCGCGGCAGCGAGTCGTCGAACGCGCCGAGGTGCTCGATGGCGGCCGCGAGCGACTGCTCGTCGAGCCGGATCTTCGCGTACGCGAGGTCGTCGTCGTTCACGAGCACGAGGGCCGGGCGGCGCTGGCCGACCAGCTGCGGGACCTCGGTGCGCGGGCCGTCGACGTCGAGCTCGAGGTGCAGCGTGCGCGCGAGCCGGCCCGTCGACGCGTCGAGGTCGTAGCCGCCGATCGCGAGGCGGTGCGGTCGCTGCACGGGGTGCTCGTCGGGCACCTCCTGCAGGACGGCGAACGACGTGATGGTGCCGTCGGCGTCGACCTCGATCTCGGGGCGCAGCAGCGTGACGCCGGCCTTCTCGAGCCAGCGCGCCGACCACGACGACAGGTCGCGGCCGCTCGTCGTCTCGAGCTCGGTGAGCAGGTCGCGCAGCTCGGTGTTGCCCCACGCGTGCTTCGCGAAGTAGGCGCGCACGCCGGCGAAGAACTGGTCCTGGCCGACCCACGACACGAGCTGCTTGAGGACGCTCGCGCCCTTCGCGTAGGTGATGCCGTCGAAGTTGACCTCGACGTCCTCGAGGTCGCGCATGTCGGCGACGATCGGGTGCGTGGACGGCAGCTGGTCCTGGCGGTACGCCCAGTTCTTCTCGAGCGACGAGAACGTCGTCCAGGCGCTGGTCCAGGCCGTGGCCTCGGCGGTCGCGAGCGTCGAGACGTACTCGGCGAACGACTCGTTGAGCCACAGGTCGTCCCACCAGCGCATGGTCACGAGGTCGCCGAACCACATGTGCGCGAGCTCGTGCAGGATCGTGACCGCGCGGCGCTCGATGGTCGCCTCGGGGACCTTGGAGCGGAACACGTAGGACTCGAGGAACGTCACCGCGCCCGCGTTCTCCATCGCACCCGCGTTGAACTCGGGCACGAAGAGCTGGTCGTACTTGGCGAACGGGTAGGGGACGCCGAACTTGTCCTCGAAGAACGCGAAGCCCGCACGCGTGATGTCGAGGATGTTGTCGGTGTCGAGGTGCTCGGCGAGCGAGCCGCGCACGTAGACGCCGAGCGGGATCGTGCGGCCGTCACTGCTGGTCAGCTCGCCGTGCTCGCCGTGGTACGGCCCGGCGATGACGGCGGTGATGTACGACGACATGCGGGGCGTGGTCTCGAACCGCCACGTCGCGGTGCCCTTGTCGGCGCCGCCGTTGCGGTTGACCCCGCCCTCGACGGGCTGCGGCTCGCCGACCTGCGGGTAGTTCGACACCACGACCCAGTGGGCGGGGGCGGTGACGGTGAACGTGAACGTCGCCTTGAGGTCGGGCTGCTCGAACACCGCGAACACGCGGCGCGAGTCGGCGACCTCGAACTGCGAGTACAGGTACACCTCGTCGTCGACCGGGTCGACGAAGCGGTGCAGGCCCTCGCCCGTGTTCATGTACGCCGCGTCCGCCACGACCACGAGCTCGTTGTCGGCGGCCAGGTCGTCGAGCCGGATGCGCGAGTCGGCGACCACGTCGGCGACGTCGAGCGCACGGCCGTTGAGCGTGACCTCGTGCACCGTCGGGGCGATGAGGTCGATGAACGTGCTCGCGCCGGGCGTCGCCGTGAACCGCACGACGGACCGCGACGCGAACGTCGCCGGGCCGGTCGTCAGGTCGAGCGTGACGTCGTACGACTGCGGGCTGACGACCGAGGCACGCTCGCGCGCCTCGGCACGGGTGAGGTTCTCAGCGGGCACGCTGGCTCTCCTTCGAGAAGGGGTACGGCTCGTGGCCGGGACCGATCATCGCACGCGTGACCGTGCGGTCCGCCGCCCTGGACGCGCCCGTCTGTGGGCCGGGCGTCCCGAGGCGTGGGCTGTGGACGGCTCGATGTGCGGTCGACGGCCGGCGCGGGTGAGACTGCGGTCGGTCGCGCGTGCGGCCGTCGCCCGACCCGAGGAGCACCCGTGACCGTCACCGACACCCGCCCCGTCGTCGACTTCTGGTTCGACCCGGCCTGCCCGTGGGCGTGGCTCACGTCGCGCTGGATGGACGAGGTGGCGAAGGTGCGCGACGTCGACGTCCGGTGGCACGTCATGAGCCTCTCCGTCCTCAACGAGGGTCGTGACCTGCCCGCGAGCTACCGCGCGCTCATGGACGACTCCTGGGCGCCGGTGCGCGTGCTCGTCGCCGCGGCCCGCGACCACGGCGACAAGGTGCTCAAGCCGCTGTACGACGCGCTCGGCACGCGCCGCCACACCGACCGCCGCACCGACACCGCCGCGATCGTGGCCGAGTCGCTCGCCGAGGTCGGCCTGCCCGAGGACCTCGCCGCGGTCGGCGCGACCGACGAGGTCGACGGCCTGCTGCGCGCGTCGCACGGCGAGGCGATCACGCTCGTCGGCGACGAGGTCGGCACCCCGGTCGTCGCGATCGGCGGCGTCGGCTTCTTCGGCCCGGTCATCACGCCCGCCCCGACCGGCGAGGACGCCGGCAAGCTCTTCGACGGTCTCGCGCTCGTCACCCAGGTCCCCGGCTTCTACGAGCTCAAGCGCACGCGCACCGTCGGCCCCGCCGTCTGACGCGGGCCGCGCGCACGGGACCCGGCCGGCACACCGTCGGTCGGGGTCGCGCCACGCGCCCACCGCCGCGCGCCGACCGGCGCGGGTGGCTCGTCGGGTTCGTCCCGTGTGATCCTGTTCGACGCCCGCGCCCCCGGACTCAGGAGGACCATGACGTCGCAGCGGACGATCCGGACCCTGGTGATCGTCGACGCCGTCCTCGTCGTCGCGTTCCTCGTGCTCCTCGTCGTGACCCTCGCGACGCGCTCGGGCGGCGACGGCGAGACCGCCTCGACGGCGTCGCCGACGACGTCCGCGAGCGCGAGCAGCGCCCCCGCGGACGAGTTCCGGCTGCCCAGCGGCAACATCGCGTGCGCGATGTCCGGCGACGGCGTGACCTGCACGATCGCGAGCTACACGTACGCCCCGCCCGAGGTCCCCGGATGCACCGGCGACACCGGCCACGTCCTCACGCTCGGCGCCGACGGCGTCGCCTTCGCGTGCGAGGAGGGCCCGGCGCCCACGGTCGCGGGCTCCGACGTCCGGACGCTCGAGTACGGGTCCGAGACGCGCGTCGACGGGTACACGTGCAAGAGCGGGACCGACGGCGTGACCTGCACGGACGCCGACGGGGTGGGCTTCCGGCTCGCGCGCGCGTCCTGGACCCCGCTGCCCTGAGCCGTCAGCCGGCCGGACCCTGACGACGGACGGGCCGGCGCGCTCGTCCGCACCGGCCCGTCCGCCCGTCGGTCACCAGATCCGCACGCGCTCCGCGGGGTCGAGGTACAGCGCGTCGCCGGGCTGCACGTCGAACGCCTCGTAGTACGCGTCGACGTTGCGCACGACGCCGTTGCAGCGGAACTCGTTGGGGGAGTGCGGGTCGGTCGCGAGCCGGCGGACGACCTCCTCGTCGCGGCCCTTCGACTGCCACACCTGGGCCCACCCGAGGAAGACGCGCTGCGCGCCCGTCAGGCCGTCGACCACCGGCGCCTCGGCGAGCGGGCGTCCCAGCGCGATCTCGTACGCGGCGAGCGCGATCGACAGGCCGCCGAGGTCGCCGATGTTCTCGCCGATCGTCAGCGCGCCGTTGACCTTGTGCGAGCCGTTCAGCTGCGCGGGGGAGAACTCGCCGTACTGGTCGACGAGCGCCTTGGTGCGCTTCTCGAACTCGGCGCGGTCCTCCGCGGTCCACCAGTCCTCGAGCCGGCCGGCACCGTCGTACTTCGACCCCTGGTCGTCGAACCCGTGCCCGATCTCGTGCCCGATGACCGCACCGATCCCGCCGTAGTTCACGGCGTCGTCGGCGTCGGCGTCGAAGAACGGCGGCTGCAGGATCGCCGCGGGGAAGACGATCTCGTTCATCCCCGGGTTGTAGTACGCGTTCACCGTCTGCGGCGTCATGAACCACTCGTCGCGGTCCAGGGGCTTGCCGATCTTGCTCAGCTCGCGGTCCTGCTCGAACGCGTTCGCCCGGCGCACGTTGCCGAGCAGGTCGTCGGGGGACACCTCGAGCGCCGAGTAGTCGCGCCAGCGCACGGGGTAGCCGATCTTCGGCGTGAAGGCCTCGAGCTTGGCGAGCGCCTTCGCGCGCGTCTCCTCGCCCATCCAGTCGAGCCGCGCGATGGACTGCCGGTAGGCCTCGACGAGGTGAGCGACGAGCTCGTCCATGCGCTCCTTGTGGTTCGGCGGGAAGTGCCGCTCGACGTACACCTTGCCGACGGCCTCGCCGAGGACGCCCTGCACGAGGCCGACGCCCCGCTTCCAGCGGTCGCGCAGCTCCTGCGCACCCGTGAGCGTCCGGCCGTAGAAGTCGAAGTTCGCCTCGACGAGCGCGTCGGGGAGGAACGGCGCCCGGTCGCTGACCACGTGGTACGCGAGCCAGGCCTTCCACGCGTCGAGCGGCTCGCTCGTCCACAGCGCGGCGAAGCCCTCGGCGTACGACGGCTCGCGCACGACGAGGTCGTCGAGCGAGCCCTCCGGGGCGCCCAGCGCGCGCGCCCACCCGACCCAGTCGAAGCCCGGCGCGCGCTCGGCGAGCGCGGTGAGCGTCATCGGGTTGTAGGTGAGGTCGGCGTCGCGGTCCTTGACGACGTCCCAGTGGTGCGACGCGAGCTTCGTCTCGAGGTCGACGACGGCGCCCGCGAGCGTGTCGGCGGCGGCCTCGTCGGCGACGCCCGCGAGCTGGAGCATCCGCGCGACGTGCGGCCGGTAGGCCGCGAGCACCTGCGCGTACTGCGCGTCGCGGTAGTACGACTCGTCGGGCAGGCCGAGCCCGGACTGGGCCAGGTAGACGACGTAGCGCTCGGGGTCCTTCGCGTCGTTGTCGACCCAGAACCCGACCGCCGACGCCGCACCCGTGCGCTGCAGCGCGCCCAGCGCGGCGGTGAGCTCGTCCCGGGTCGTCGCGCCGTCGACGAGGTCGAGGTCCTCGCGCAGCGGCTCGAGCCCGCGCGCCTCGATCGTCGCGGTGTCCATGAACGACGCGTACACCGCGCCGACCTTCGCCTCGACGCCGTCGCCGCCACCGGCCTCGGCGGTCGCGGCGGCGTCCGCGATGATGTCGCGGACCTGCTCCTCCGCCTGGTCGTGCAGGGCGCGGAACGCGCCGTCCATCGCCCGGTCGGCGGGGATCTCGTGGGCGGTGACCCACCTCCCGTTGACGTGGGCGAAGAGGTCGTCCTGGGGTCGGGTGGCCGGGTCGAGGGCGGTGAGGTCGATGCCGCTGCGCGTCATGGGCACAGCCTACGGACGCCGGGGCGCTCGTCGCGGACCGGTGCGGCAGGATGACCCCATGCGGATCCATGTCGCCTCCGACCATGCCGGTTTCGAGCTCAAGGTCGCGCTCGTCGAGCACCTGCGCTCCGAGGGTCACGACGTCGTCGACCACGGGGCCGACACGTACGAGGCGCTCGACGACTACCCGCCGTTCTGCTTCGCCGCGGGCGAGGCCGTCGTCGCGGAGCCCGGGAGCCTCGGCGTCGTGATCGGCGGGTCGGGCAACGGCGAGCAGATCGCCGCCAACAAGGTCACCGGCGTGCGCGCCGCGCTCGCGTGGAACCTCGAGACCGCCCGCCTGGGCCGCCAGCACAACGACGCGAACGTGGTCGCGATCGGCGCCCGGCAGCACTCGGTCGACGAGGCGATCGCCCTCGTCGACGCGTTCGTCGCGGAGCCGTTCAGCCAGGACCCGCGCCACCAGCGCCGCATCGACCAGCTCGCCGAGTACGAGCGCACGCGCGGCTGACGCGCCACCTCGCCGAGTACGAGCGCACGCGCGGCTGACGCGCGCCTGCCCGCCCGGCGCGAGGGCGCGGGCGGCCGACG
>NZ_JAAXOY010000143.1 GCF_012396155.1 Cellulomonas septica
GACCCCGAGACCGCCGCGGCCGCGCTCGACCACGCGCACCGCGAGGTCAAGGAGACGCTCGCCGAGCTGCGCGACCTGGTCCGCGGCATCCACCCGGCTGTCCTCACCGACCGCGGCCTCGATGCGGCCCTGTCGGCGCTCGCCGCCCGCACGCCCGTGTCGGTCACGGTCGACGTGCCGACGCCCGAGACGCTCGCGCTCGCTCCCGCCGCCACGCAGGCCGCCGCGTACTTCGTCGTCGCCGAGGCGCTCACGAACGTCACCAAGCACTCGGGCGCGCAGAGCGTCCTGGTGGAGGCGACGGTCGTGCAGGGCGCGACCGGACCCGCGCTCCGCGTCATCGTCGCCGACGACGGCACGGGCGGCGCGACCGCCACGCCCGGCAGCGGGCTCGACGGCCTGCGCAGCCGTGTCGCCGCGCTCGACGGCACGTTCGACCTCGACAGCCCCGCCGGAGGCGGGACCCGGCTCACCGTGGAGGTGCCGTGCGCATCGTGATCGCGGAGGACTCCGTCCTCCTCCGGGACGGCCTGTCCCGCCTGCTCGAGGCGGAGGGCCACGACGTCACCGGCTACCCGACGGCCGACGAGCTCGTCGCCGCCCTCGGCACCGGGACCGCCGGCGACGACCTGCCCGACGTGGTCGTCACGGACGTCCGGATGCCGCCCAGCCACACCGACGAGGGCCTGCGGGCCGCCGTCCACCTGCGCAGCCTGCACCGCCGTCTGCCGATCCTCGTCCTGTCGCAGTACGTCGAGCAGCGGTACGCCGCGGAGCTCTTCGCGGGCGACGTGCGCGGCCTCGGGTACGTGCTCAAGGACCGCGTCGCGGACGTGGAGGAGTTCCTCGACGCCCTCCAGCGCGTGGCGACCGGCGGCACCGTCATCGATCCCGAGGTGGTGGCCCAGATCCTCGCCCGCACCCGCAGCACCGGCCTGGAGACGCTCACGCCGCGTGAGCGCGAGGTGCTCGGCCTGATGGCCGAGGGCCGGTCCAACACCGCGATCGCCGAACGCCTCGTCGTCGGGCTGCCCGCCGTCGAGAAGCACGTCACGTCCATCCTCACCAAGCTCGGCCTGCCGCCCGACGCCGACGACCACCGCCGCGTGCTCGCCGTCCTGCGCTGGCTCGAGCACGGCCCGACCGCCGCCCAGCCCGGCCCGGTCGTCACGCCGCCCGGCGGCGTCGGCACCGGCCGACCCACGAACGGAGCACGCGCATGACCGCCACCCTGCAGCAGCCGCCCGTCACCCCGGTCGGTCCGCCGCCCGCCGACCCGACCCGCACGCCGCTCGGCCGCACCCTCCTGTGGGCCGGTGTCGCCCTCGGCGTCGCGACCATCGCGTGGGGCGGCGTCCAGGTCGCCGACCTCGCGATGTCCAGCACCGAGCGTGCGAGCGCCACCTACGACGCCGCCGACGTCGTCGAGCTCGTCGCCGACGGTCGCGTGTCCGTGTTCGCCGGCGACGAGGACCTGGTCGACGTCGAGCGCATCGCCCGCAGCGGCTTCTCGTCGCCCACGTACTCCGTGCAGCAGCGCGGCGACCGGCTCGTCGTGCGGCACGAGTGCGGCTCGTGGTTCGGCGTCTGCACGGGTGCGCTCCAGGTGCACGTCCCGCGCGACACGCACGTCGTGGTCCGGACGTCCAACGGCGACGTGCTGGCGCGCGGCCTGGCCGGCGACCTCGAGGCGCGGACGTACGACGGCCGCGTCGAGGCCGACCGGATCACCGGCGACGCGCAGCTGCACTCGAGCAACGGCGACGTCATCGTCACCGACGTGTCCGGCGACGTCACCGCGCGGACCTACGACGGCCGGATCGACGCGCAGGGGATCGGCGGCCGCATCGAGGCCGTCACGAGCAACGGCGACGTGCAGGTCGTCGACGTGGGCGGCGACGCGGTCGCCCGGAGCAGCGACGGGAGCATCGACGTCGCCGACGTCCAGGGGAACGTCGAGGCGCTCACCAGCAACGGCGACGCCACGGTGGTCGGCACCGGCGAGCCCGTCGCGCTGACGATCTCCACGTCGAACGGCCGCCAGACCGTCGAGGCGCCCACCGACCCGTCCGCGCCGCGCACGGTGGTCATCCGCAGCTACGACGGCCACGTCTCGTACCTCGCCCCGCGCTGACGACCGCCCGCACCCCTGGGCATGACGAGAGGCCCGGACCGGCATGATGCCGATCCGGGCCTCTCGTGTCTGTCGGGGTGGCGGGATTCGAACCCACGACCTCTTCGTCCCGAACGAAGCGCGCTACCAAGCTGCGCCACACCCCGTGGAGCCCCGTAAGGATAGCCGACGGACCTCCGATCGACGAAACCGGATACCGCGGTCGTGACCGACGTCTCCGCGCCCGTCAGCGCGGGCCACGGAGCGCTCGCGCTGGGACCGGATGTCAGGCGGCGACGAACGTGAGCAGCGTCGCCTCGGGGCGGCACGCGAACCGCACGGGGGCGTACGGCGACGTGCCCAGCCCCGCGGAGACGTGCAGCCACGACGACCCCGCACCGCCCGGGCGGTCCGGGCGCGGACCCGGCCAGCCGTGCAGGCCCTTGGCCCGGCGCGTGTCGAGGTCGCAGTTCGTGACGAGCGCGCCCCACAGCGGGACCGCGAGCTGGCCGCCGTGCGTGTGTCCCGCGATCGTCACGTCGGCGTCGTCGGCGTGCATCGCGTCGAGCACGCGGCGGTACGGCGCGTGCGTGACCCCGAGGTGCAGGTCGACCGGCGTCGATCCGGTGCGGGCGTCGTCGTCCCCGCCCGCCGCGGGGAAGCGGTCGCGGTCGAGGTGCGCGTCGTCCGTGCCGACGAGCGACAGCACGCGTCCGTCGACCTTCACGACGTCGCGGCGGTTCGACAGGTCGATCCACCCGGCCGCGGTGAACCGGGCGACGAGCTCGCGCCACGGCAGCTCGACGGGTCGCACCGGGCCGGCGCCGCGCGAGTCCGGCAGGAGGTAGCGCGCCGGGTTCTTGGGTCGCGGCGCGACGTAGTCGTTCGACCCGAGCACGAACACGCCCGGGCGGGCCAGGTGCGGCTCGAGCGCCTCCAGGAGCGCCGGCATGGCGTCGAGGTGCGCCCAGTTGTCACCCGTGTCGACGACGAGGTGCGGGTCCAGCGACGCGAGGTCGCGCACCCAGTCGACCTTGCGGCCCTGCCCGGGCGTCAGGTGCAGGTCCGACAGGTGCAGCACCCGCAGCGGGTCCTGCCCGGTCGGCAGCACCGGCACCGTCACCTCGCGCAGCGTGTACCACTGCGCCTCGACGACGGACCAGGCGACCGCGCCGGCACCGAGGAGCGCCGCGGTGCCGAGCGCGCGTCCGACCGTCACGGCTGACCGCGGCCGTTGCCGTTGCCCTGCCCCGGACCGCCGCCACCACCGGGCCCGCCACCCGGACCGCCGGGACCGGGCTGCTGACCGCCACCCTGACCGTTCGACAGCCGCAGCGTGATCGTCGCGCCCTTGGTCGCCTGGCCGGACGGGCTCTGCTCGGCGACGCTGCCCGCCGGGACGTTGGACGCGACCTGGTTCGGGTCGACCTGGACGCGGAAGCCGCGCTGCTCGAGGATCGCGCGGGCGTCGCCCTCGTTGCGGCCGATCACGCTGGGGACGTTGACCTTCTCGCCGAACACGAGCTTGTCGTCCGGAGCGCCGAACCCGGGGTTGTCGCCCGTGGCGAGCGCCTGCACCATGAACCGTTTCCACGTCGGCGCCGAGACGGTCGCACCGTACGCCCGGTTGACGAACTTGCCGCCGACGTACATGCGCTTGACCTGGCGCTTCGTCTCCTTCGGGTCACCCAGCCACACCGCCGTCGCGAGGCGCGGCGTGTAGCCGACGAACCACGTCTGCTCGTTCTCGCTCGTCGTGCCCGTCTTGCCCGCCGACGGGAACGGCGGCGCGCCGACGCTGTCGGCGGTGCCCTGCCAGACGCCGCTGAGCGCGAAGTTCATCGTGTTGGCGATGCGCGGCTCGATGGCCTGGTGGCAGCCGGCGTCCGGGACCGGCAGCGGCGCACCGTTGGTGTCCGCGACGGCGGTGATGGCGATCGGGTTGCAGTACATGCCGCCCGACGCGAACGCCGCGAAGGCGGCCGCCATGGTGAGCGGCGCGACCTCGTCGGTCCCCAGCACGTTCGACGGGTTGAGGCCGGGGCCGTTGGTGCCCGCCTTGAGGCGCTCGTTGCTGCCCTGGTCGGACACGCGCGGCTTGGCGATGTGGACGCCGATCGACGACGCCGTGTCGGCCACGTCGCACATGTCGAGCTCCATCGCCATCGAGAGGTACGCGAGGTTGACGGAGTTCCGGGTCGCGTCGAGGACGGTCATCGTGCTGCCGTTGCCCTCGGAGTTGTTCGGGCTCCACGGCTCGTTCCGCGACCACGGGCCGCCGCACACCTTGAACTGGTTGAGGTTGAGCTGGCGCTTCGCACCGTTGACGGTCTCGTACAGGCTGTGGCCGTTCTTGAGCCACGTCAGCAGCGTGAACGGCTTGTACGTCGAACCGGGGTTGAACCCGCCGGACGCGCCGTAGGCGAAGTCGGTGTTGAAGTTGACCGACTCCTCGCCCGGGTTCGCCGCGACGGGTGCGTAGATGCGGTTCTGCGCCATCGCGATGATCTTGCCGGTGCCCGGCTCGACGCTCACCAGCGCGTGCCCGAGCCGGCTGGAGTCGTCCACGGGCACCGCGGCCTTGACCTCGGCGTCGGCGATCGCCTGCTTGCCCGGGTCGAGCGTCGTCGTGATCGTCAGGCCGCCCTTGTAGAGCAGCGCCTTGCGCGTCGCGGCGTCCGCACCGAACGCGGGGTCGTTGACGATGACCTTCGTGACGTAGTCGCAGAAGTACCCGGAGCCGGGGACCGCGTCGCTCGCGGCGATGCACCCGACGCGCAGCGGGTGGACGTTCAGCGTCGCCTCGACGGGCGTCGCGAGCCCGGTCTGGAACTCCTCGTCGGTGATGTAGCCCTGGTCGTGCATGGTGAGCAGGACGGTGTCGCGACGCTCCTTCGACACGACCGGGTCGCGCACGGGGTCCCAGTGGGTGGGGCTCTGCGTGACGCCGGCGATCGTGGCGGCCTGGAGGTAGTTGAGGTCCTTCGCGGGGATCCCGAAGTAGTACTGGGCGGCGGCCTCGGCCCCGTAGACCTTGATGCCGAACTGCGCGATGTTGAGGTACTTCTCGAGGATCTCGTCCTTCGTCATCTGCTTCTCGAGCGCGATGGCGAGCTTCGCCTCCCGCAGCTTGCGGGCGTACCCCTCGGGACCGTCGGCCTCGGTCGCGGCCTGCATCGCCGCGAGCCGCTCCGCCTCGGTCTCCTTGGTGGCGGCAGCCTGGATGAGCACGTTCTTGACGTACTGCTGCGTGAGCGTCGAGGCGCCCTGCTGGCCGTCGTCGGCGCCGCCGAGCGCACCCTTGACGGCTGCGCGCAGCATGCCGGGCGGGTCGACGCCCGCGTGCTGGTAGAACCGCTTGTCCTCGATCGCGACGACCGCGTGCTGCAGCTGGATCGAGATCTCCGACAGGGGGACGACGACCCGGTCCTCGCTGAAGAACGTCGCGAGCAGCGTGCCGTCGGCCGCGAGGATCACGGACTTCTCGGGCAGCTGGGTCGGCTCGAGCTCGGTCGGCAGGTCGTCGAACGCGGTGACCGTGAGGTCGGTGACCTCGTCGGCGACGGCGACCCCGGGCAGCACGAGGCCGGCGGCGAGCACGCCGCTGACGCCCGCGACGAGCACGAACGACAGCAGGAGCGCCAGGGCCTGGAACGCGTTGACCTGGCGGCCCCGCGCGCGCGGAGGATGCGGCATGGCGACAGGGTAGTCGGGGCGCCTCGGAAGCCTCTCCTCCTGGGTGCCCGGGGGCACGACCTGCACCGGACCTGCACACGTCGCGGACTGGTCGAGCGTCCATCTGGCGAAATGACCCGAAAGGAGTCTCGCCAGACGGACGCTTGACCGACTAGTTTCCCCGCAGGACACGGGTGCCCGCGGCACCCGTCCGTCTTCTCTGGAGGGTGAGTGGCAACCGTCACGCTGGACGCGCACTGGACCGCGATCGCCGCCTGTGGCACGGGCAAGCTGTCACCGGACGCGCTCTTCGTCGAGGGCGCGGCCCAGCGGGAGGCGCGCTCCGTGTGCACCGGCTGCCCCGTCCGGCTGGAGTGCCTCGCCGACGCGCTCGACAACCGCATGGACTTCGGCGTCTGGGGCGGCATGACCGAGCGTGAGCGGCGTGCGCTGCTGCGCCGCCGCCCCGAGGTCCGGTCGTGGCACGCCGAGCTCGTGGGCATCGAGACGGGCGTCCTGCCGGTCCGGTGAGAGCGCTTGCACGGCAGGGTCGCCGTGCACGTCGGGGGCCTGTGGATCGCCTGACGACCGGCCGTCGGCCGCGCGTCGTCCCGCTAGGGTGAGCCCATGGCGACGCAGCAGTGGGAGTACGCGACGATCCCTCTCATCATCCACGCGACCAAGCAGATCCTGGACCAGTGGGGCGCCGACGGGTGGGAGCTCGTCCAGGTGATCCAGGGTCCGGACGCCGGCCTGGTCGCCTACCTCAAGCGTCCGAAGCAGGCCTGATGGGCGTCGCCGCCCGCCTGGCCGAGCTCGGGCTCGAGCTGCCGACGGTCGCCGCGCCGCTCGCCGCCTACGTCCCGGCGCTGCGCGACGGCGACACCGTGTGGACGTCCGGGCAGCTGCCCTTCGTCGCCGGCGCGCTGCCCGCGACGGGC
>NZ_JAAXOY010000144.1 GCF_012396155.1 Cellulomonas septica
CGGCGTGGACGAGCGAGGCTGCCCGGCGGGGGCGGGGTGGGACACGGCGGGGCTCCGGGCACGGTTCGGGCGAAGTGCTCGAATCGATTCGATCGCGTCTCGCAGCGGGGTCGAATCGATTTGAGGGGACGAGATATTCTGCGGGTACGCTGGCGGTCGCGTCAACACGTCTGCGCACCCGCGCGTCGTGCCCCGTCGCACCCCTCCTCGACCCGCCCGCACGGGCGGCCGAGCCCGGTGCGCCGACCCGGAGGTGGACCCCTGCCCCGCCCTCGCCCGACCCTCGCGGACGTCGCCGCGGCCGCCAAGGTCTCCGTCTCCACGGCGTCGCTCGCGTTCTCGGGCGCCGGCCCCATCGCCGCCGCGACCCGCCAGCGCGTGCTCGACGCGGCGGTCGAGCTCGACTACGCCGGGCCGAACCCGCTCGGCCGTCAGCTGCGGCGCGGCCGGTCCGGCATCGTCGGGGTCGTCGTGGGGGACGCGCTCAAGCGCTCGTTCCGCGACCCCGTCTCCGTGCAGGTCCTCGACGGGCTCGTCGGGACGCTCGGCTCGCTCGGACTCGGCGTCCTGCTCATCCCCGGTCCCAGCGACCCCACCGAACCGCCCGTGGACCCCCTCGTCGAGTCCGCGGCCATGGACGTCGCCGTCCTCATGTGGGGCGGCACCACCGACGACCCGACGCTCACCGCCCTCCAGCGTCGTGGGATCCCCACGGTCGTCGTCGAGGGTCGCCAGCAGGAGGGCGTCACGACCGTCGGGATCGACGACCGCCAGGGGATGACCGAGGCGACGCAGCACCTGCTCGGTCTGGGCCACGACCGGATCGCCGTCGTCACGCTCCCGTTCGACCGCGCCCGGCGCGACGGGCTCGTCGACGACGACCGGCTGTCGCAGATCGACTGGGAGATCACCCGCCGACGCCTCGCGGGCGTCACCGACGCCGGCGTCACGCCGCAGGCGATCTACGAGACCCCCGCGTCGCTCGTCGAGCACGGCAAGACCGCGGGGTTCGCGCTGCTGTCCGGCGACGTCCGACCCACCGCGGTCGTCTGCCAGTCCGACCTCCTCGCGTCGGGGGTCGTGCTCGCGGCGCGCGAGCTCGGGCTGCGCGTGCCCGAGGACGTCTCCGTGGCCGGGTTCGACGGGCTCGACCTGCCGTGGCTCGCACCCGACGTCCTCACGTCCGTCGTCCAGCCGCTCGCCGAGAAGGGCGCCGCGGTGGGCCACGCCGTCGAGGACCTGCTCGCGGGCGAGACACCGCCCTACCGCGAGCTGGGCGTCACGCTGCGCATCGGGACGACGACCGGACCTGCCCCGGCCTGACACCGGTCACCAACCGCCGTCGTCGGCGCGCTCCCCTCGTCTCCGGACGCACGACGCCCCGGTCCGCCACCTCCGCCGGGGAGGACCGGGGCGTCGCCGTGCGCCGACGTCAGCTGCGCTTCAGCCAGTCGAGCGGGTTGGTGCGCGTCGCCGCGTAGACGAACCACGACGTCGCGCCGACGTGCTGCACCTGGAAGTAGCCGAACCCGAACCCGGTGTCGAGCAGGCTCGACGCGGCGACCACTCCCCCGTCGACGACCACGCCGCCGAGGTGCTGGCCGACGCCCAGGACGTCCTGCGCGTGCCGGATCTGCCCGAGCAGCCGGTCGGCCGCCCTGGCGTCACCGCGGCCGTTGCGGTCGATCAGCGCGGTCGCGAGCTGACCGGTGCCCTCGAGCCACACACCCTGCGGGTGCACGGTGATGCCGTTGTACTGCGCGGTCGACTGCGCGCTCGCGGTGCTGAACGTGACGCCGGAGACCGTCTCGCCGTCGGGCAGCTGGGACGTGGCGGCCGCCGCGTCGTCCGTGACGGCGAGGGCCGTGCCCGCCCAGTCGAGGCCACGCTTGAAGGTGCGGTCACGGGTGGCGAGCCAGGCCCACGTCACCGTGTCGAGCGGGACCGGGAAGCGGTTGATCTCGACGCCGTCGTTCGTGCCCGTCCAGAAGAAGCCCTCGGACGGCTCCCACATCGCGTCGACGAACTCCCGCGCGTGCGCCGCAGCCTCCTTCCAGCGGTTGTCACGAGTCACCTTGCGGAGCATCGAGAAGAACGCCGTGCAGTCGATGTTGTGCTCGGTCGAGCCGTTGGGCACGGGCGCGTTCGCGCCGTTCACGCCGAAGGAGAAGCCGCCGAGGCCCGTCGTGCGCCAGGTGTTCGTCGTGATCCACTCGCCGATCCGGACGGCGCCCGCGAGGTAGCGGCGGTCGCGCGTGCGGTCGTAGAGGTGGAGCAGGGCGATGCCGGGCCACGCCATGTCACCCACGGCGGTCCCGAGGAACCCGAACTGCCACCCGATGTTGGCCGTGCCGTCCGGCTGCACGAACCCGTACGGCTGCGGGTTGCCGTCGTAGAACGTGTACGGGCCCACGTTGTACCCCTGCCGCAGCCGGCCGTCGGAGTAGCCCGGGTCGTGGTCCTGCGCGTAGAGCAGGCCGTCACCCAGGACGCGCGCGGTCTGCTCGCTGGACCGCTTGCCGTCGGCCAGCAGCGCGATGACCGCGAGCGCGTTGTCGTACGTGAACGCCGTGCTGAACAGTCCGAGCTCGTCGCCGTAGCTCTGCGCGAGCCGGGCGCCGGTGTTCACCGTCGGGTAGGCGTCGGTCGCGGCCTGCAGGAAGCCGACGGCGGCACGCTGCGCGGACGCGCCGTGCCCGTGACCGCGCCCCGTTGACACGTGTCCACCAGCGGCGGCCGCGGCGCCCGGGGCCGTGGCGACAGCCACGCCGGCGGCGACACCAGCGCCGGTCAGTGCGAGGAACGTCCGGCGCGAGACCCGCGCCCCTGACTCCGTCGTCGTGTGGTGCATCGGTGCTCTCTCCTCTGTGGGCGTCGGGCCGCGACGATGCGGCCCGGGTACACCGTAGGGAGCGGCCGGACGGAAAGGAAGAAGCCGGACGAATCGCCGGGCGCGCCACGCTCGTGACCGCGGTGCAGGTCGCCCGAGCGGGCGACACCGCACAGGGCCGAACAGACCGACATCCCCGACGACGGCGCACACCGTCGGCGCCGCCGCGCACGGTCGGAGCCGCGCGCACGTCGACGTCGCAGCGCAGGCCGGCGTCGGTGCGGCGACCGCCCGTCAGGCGAGCCGGACGACCGCCTGCGCCTTGCCGAGCACCCGCACGCCGTCGACCGTCACGGTCAGGTCGACGCGCACCGTGCCGGCCTCGGCGTCGAGCGCGCCGGCCACGGCCACGACCTCGACCGTCGCGGCCCCCGGGTCGGGCACCGGGATCGGACGCGTGAACCGCACCTGGTAGTCGACGACGGCCCCCGGGTCGCCCGCCCAGTCGGCGACGACGCTGCTGGCCGCGCCCATGGTCCACATGCCGTGCGCGATGACGCCCGGCAGGCCGACCGCCGTGGCGACGCGCTCGTTCCAGTGGATCGGGTTGAAGTCGCCGCTCGCGCCCGCGTACCGGACGAGGCGCGCGCGGTCGACGGTGACCTCGCGTCGCGCGAGCTCCTGGCCGACGGTGAGCTCGGCGAGCACCGGCGTGGTCATGCGTCCTCCCCGCGGACGGCCAGCGTCGAGACGACGGTCGCGACGGCCTCGCCGTCCTCGGCCGCGATCTCGGCGCGCGTGGTGATCATGGCGAGCCCGGCGCGCTCGACGATCGCGTCGACGTTCAGGACCGTGACGAGCCGGTCGCCCGCGTGGATCGGACGGTGGTGCGTGAACCGCTCGTCGGCGTGCACGACGCGGCTGAAGTCGATACCCGCGGCCGGGTCCTCGAAGAGCTGCGCCTCGGCACGCTGCGCCACGACGACGGCGAACGTCGGCGGCGCGATGACGTCGGGGTGGCCGAGCGCGCGTGCCGCGTCGGGGTCGGTGTGCGCGGGGTGCGTCGCGCCGACCGCCGCCGCGAACTCGCGCAGCTTCTCGCGTCCGACCTCGTACGGCGCGTTCGGCGCGTACTCGCGCCCGGCGTACCCGGTGTCGACCGGCATCCTCGTGCTCCTGTCGTCCGTCGCGTCGGCCTGCTCGGCCTCTCAGCCCCGCACGGCCCTGCTCAGCCCTGCACTACGCCCACACCTGCAGTGCGGTCACACCTGCACCGCGGTCACACCTGCCCCCGCGCTCACACCTGCACCGCGCTCAAAGCACAAGCACGCCCGCCGGCGCGGAGCCGGGGGCGTGCCTGGAGTCCTGCGGCCCCGAGGGGCGCGGCTCAGCGGGTCTCGCGGTGGACCGTGTGGCGGTTGTCGCGCGGGCAGTACTTCTTCATCTCGAGCCGGTCGGGGTCGTTCCGACGGTTCTTCTTCGTGATGTAGTTCCGCTCCTTGCACTCCGTGCAGGCGAGCGTGATCTTCGGGCGGACGTCCGCGCTCTTGCTGGCCATGGTCTTCTCCTCGCGCCTGGACGGCGCCTGCGTTCTGCTGTCCACGACGCGTCGACCGACGCATCGCCTGGGTCACACTGGCTGTAGCGGGAGCGGGGCTTGAACCCGCGACCTCACGATTATGAGTCGTGCGCTCTGACCAGCTGAGCTACCCCGCCTCGGATGTCCCGAGGCCGCGGAATGAACCACGGCCCCGGACACACCACAGAGCCCCGAAAGGGAATCGAACCCTTGACCTTCTCCTTACCATGGAGACGCTCTGCCGACTGAGCTATCGGGGCAGCGCGTGCAAGGCTACACGGGCGAGTGCCCGGCTGCGAAATCCGGGCCGGTGACGGTCGCCACGGCGATCTCCGACCCGTCGCGCGACCTGCGACGACGGCCGCCGCACACCGTGCCGCGATCGCCCGCGGACCCGCGCCCGAGCACGCCTGCCTAAACGATTCGTCTCGTCGCCAGGGCGGTTTGTCCGGTGTCAGGATCCCGCCCATGCGCCGAACACCCCGCAGCACCGCCGCTGCCCTCCTGCTCGCCGCCGCGGTCACCCTCGGCACCGCGGCGTGCACCGGCTCCGACGACGACGCCGCCACCCCGGACTCCGACGGCGGCGACGGCACCGCCGCGACGCTCGCCTGGCCCACCGCGATCGACCCCGCGACCGCCGAGGACTCGTTCTTCGTCGTCTGGACCGACGTCGCCGACTCGGCCGCCGGCCCCGAGAAGCTGCAGCCCACCATCGACGCGCTCGCCGCCGCGGGCTACACGACGCTCCCCTGGGACCCGGCCTGCCAGAGCGGTGCCGAGGAGCTCCTGGGCGGCCTCACCGGCTTCGCGGACCCGCTCGGCGTCGGCGTGGCGTTCGCCTCCGCGGAGGACGCCGGCGCCTTCGACACGCTCTACGAGGGCGCGACCGTCTCCGTCACCGAAGGCACGTACACCTGCGCCAAGCCGTCCTGACCCCGCTCCCCCACTCCCGCGACCGGCGGGGCGCCCCCGGGTGCCCCGCCGTCGTCGTGCCCGGAGCCGCCCGGGCCGGACCGCCGCGTCCGGGTGGCCAAGGGTCCGGAGACGACGAGGGGTCGAGTGCCGGAGACGACGAGAGCCCGGACCGCAGTCGCAGTCCGGGCTCTCGCACCGTGGCGGGTGAGGGATTCGAACCCCCGTAGGCTGTGCCAGCTGATTTACAGTCAGCCCCCTTTGGCCGCTCGGGTAACCCGCCAGGGATCGCTCGCCGTCGCAGGGTCGACCCGGAGGCCGGCCGCCGCGAGCAGCGCGCGGGTGGAAGGATAGCAACTCCCGAGGGGTGCTGACGAAACGGTCCCCCGGGACGGACGGCCGACGCCCCTGGGCGCGGCGACAGACGAGTCCCCGGCGGGTGTCCGGGGCGGCAGGAGGAGAGCACATGGCGAGCGAGTCGTCGTTCGACGTCGTCAGCAAGGTCGACCGTCAGGAGGTCGACAACGCGCTCAACCAGGCGGCGAAGGAGATCGCCCAGCGGTACGACTTCAAGGGCGTCGGGGCGTCGATCACGTGGAGCGGCGAGTCGGTCCTCATGGTCGCGAACTCGGCGGAGCGGGTGCTCGCGGTGCTCGACGTCTTCGAGTCGAAGCTCATCAAGCGCGGGATCTCGCTCAAGTCCCTCGACGTGGGCGACCGGGAGCCCAAGCCGTCGGGCAAGGAGTACCGCCTCGCGGGGGCGATCCAGGAGGGCCTGTCGAGCGAGATCGCGAAGAAGCTCGCGAAGATCGTGCGCGACGAGGGCCCGAAGAACGTCAAGACGCAGATCCAGGGCGACGAGCTGCGCGTCACCGCCAAGAGCCGCGACGACCTGCAGGCCGTCATCGCGCTGCTCAAGGGCGCCGACGTCGACGCGGCGCTCCAGTTCGTCAACTACCGCTGACGGGACGCGGCGGGGAGGGCGGCGCGCGCCGCGGCTCCCCGCCGCCCGTCCGGCCACCGATGCAGCCCGGTGACCCCACGCGCCCGGGGAGCGCCGACCGGACGAGCCCGATCCCCCTCGCGTTCGGGCAGCGCCCGACCGCGACAAGCCGATCCCCCCTGGCGTCGGGCAGCGTGCGTCCGACGGGTCAGACCCCCGCGCCGAGCGCCGCGAGCGAGAAGCGGCTGCGGTCGAGCTCGTCGTCGTCGGCGCCGACCTGGCGCGGCACACCCAGGCCGTCCTCCGCGAGGTCGGCGAGCACCTGACCGGCCCCCGGGGCGAGCGCGACACCGTGCAGCCCGGTGCCCAGCGCCAGCACGACGCGGCCCACCCGGTCGAGCACCATCGGACCGGCGGCGCGAGATCGG
>NZ_JAAXOY010000145.1 GCF_012396155.1 Cellulomonas septica
CGAGGTCGACGGCGACGACGGTGCGCAGGTCGGTGCGGTCGCGCGCGGCGAGCACGGCCGGGACCGCCTTCTGCCAGACGAGCGCGACGACCGCGCCGGAGTCGGCGAGCTGGTGCGCGAGCTCGTCGGCGGTGTAGGTCGGGTTGTGCTCGACGACGACCGCCCCGATCCGCAGCACGGCCTGGAACGCGACGACGTGCGCGGGGCAGTTGGGCAGCGCGAGCGCGACGCGGTCATCGGGCCGGACGCCGAGGTCGAGCAGGACCTGGGTGGCGCGCGCGACGCCGTCCGCGAGCTCGCGGTACGTCGTGGTCGCGCCGAGGAAGTCGAGCGCGACGCGGTGGGGCCAGGTCGCGGCCGCGCGGTCGAGGGCGGCGGTGAGCGGCTCGTCGGGGACGTCGACGTCCCGCGGGACCCCGGGCGGGAGGTCGAACGAGAGAGGCAGCGCGCTGTCCATCGCACGACCGTAACCTACGCAACCGTAAGTTACTAGTCCGTAACTTACATCTCACCCCGACGACGCGGCCTCACCGCGACGGCTCGGAGCGGGCCGCACGTGCGACGTCCAGCGCGCGGCGGAGCGACCGCGACGACCGCTCCGTCGGTGCCGTGATGCCCGCCGGCGGATCCGCCGCACGGGTCAGCGCGCCGCGGCGCTCGGAACGGCCTCGTCCTCCGCCGCGGCGAGCACCGACGGCAGCCAGCGGAGCTGATGCTCGAGCTGGTGCGCCTGGCCGCCCTCGTGCTGGTTGAACGTGTAGACCTCGATGTCCGTGCGCGGCCGCCCGCCCGTCAGACCCGCGTAGTGGTTGTACGCCGCGAACACCGTCGACGGCGGGCAGGTCATGTCCCGCAGCGCGACCGAGAACAGCGCCGGGGCGGTCGCCCGTCGGGCCAGGTGCACGCCGTCGAAGTACGCCATGGTGCGGAACACGCGCTCCTCGGCGCCGCGGTGCACCGCGAGGTACTGGACGAGCTCGCCGTACGGGAACGCGTCGGTGATGTCGACCGCCCGGCGGTAGTGGCACAGGAACGGCACGTCCGGCATGGCCGCCGCGAGCCCGTCGGACAGCCCCGCGGCCGCGAGCGCGACGCCGCCGCCCTGGCTGATGCCCGCCACGGTCACGCGCCGCGGGTCGACACCCGGTAGTGCGCGCACCGCGTCGACCGCACGCACCGCGTCCGTCATGAGACGGCGGTAGTAGTGCTGCTCGGGGTCGTGGATGCCGCGCGTCATGACGCCCGGCGACGCCGGTCCGGAACCCGCCGGGTCGGGCGTGTGGCCGCCGTTGCCCCACGTCGAGCCCTGCCCGCGCGTGTCCATGACGACGTGCACGAAGCCCGCCGTCGCCCACGCGAGCCGCTCGTGCGCGAACCCGCGCCCGCCGCCGTAGCCGATGTACTCGACCACCGCGGGCAGCAGCTCGCCCGACTCCGCGCTGCCCGCCGGACGGGTCACCCACGCGCGCACCGGCTGACCGTCGAAGCCCGCGAACGTCAGGTCGTCGACGTCGACCAGGCGCAGGCCCGCGTCGGTCCGCGTCACGTCGACCAGCACCTCGTGGCGGCGCGCCTCGGCGAGCGTCGTCGCCCAGAAGTCGTCGAGGTCCGCGGGCTCGTCGAGCTCCGGGAGGTACCGCTCGAGCTCGGGCAAGGGCAGGTCGAACAGGGCCATCGTGCTCCTTCGGCGATGACGTGCGGACGCGCAGCGCGCCGCGCACGGCGCACGTCGGGACGCTACCGCCCGGCACCCCACCCTCGGTAACCGCCTCCCCCGGTCCCCCCGCTCCCAGCCGCCCGGCGAGACCGACATGAACGCCGTTCGCGACGGTGGAACGGCGTTCATGTCGGTCTCGACGGACTGAGCGGGGCCGCGACGGCGGCTGCGGGGCTAGCGGGCCAGGAAGCCCAGGAGGTCGTGGCGGGTGAGGACGCCGACGGGCTCGCCGTCGTCGACGACCATGAGCGCGTCGGCCTTCTGGAGGGCCTCGCGCGCGTCCTGCACCGACTCCCCCGACCCGATGAGCGGGAACGGCGCCGACATGTGCCGGTCGACCCGGTCGGACAGCGCCGCCGCGCCCGAGAAGACGGCGTCGAGCAGGTCGCGCTCGCTCACCGACCCGGCGACCTCGCCGACCTTGACGGGCGGCTCGGCCCCGACGACCGGCATCTGCGAGACGCCGTACTCGTGCAGGATCTCGATCGCGTCGCGCACGGTCTCGGTCGGGTGCGTGTGCACGAGGTCGGGGAGCGAGCCGGTCTTGGTGCGCAGCACGTCGGCGACGGTCGCGCCCTGGTCGTCGGCGAGGAACCCGTACGACCGCATCCACGAGTCGTTGAAGATCTTCGACAGGTACCCGCGGCCGCTGTCGGGCAGGATCACGACGATCACCGCCCGCGCGGCGGCGTCCGGGTCGCGCTCCTGGAGCTCGCGGGCGTACCGCAGCGTCGCCTCGACGGCCATGCCGCACGACCCGCCGACGAGCAGCCCCTCCTCGCGCGCGAGGCGCCGCGTCATCGCAAAGGAGTCGGCGTCGGACACCGCGATGATCTCGTCGGGGACGGTCGGGTCGTACGCGGCGGGCCAGAAGTCCTCGCCGACGCCCTCGACCAGGTAGGGCCGACCGTCGCCGCCCGAGTAGACCGAGCCGGCGGGGTCGGCACCGATCACGACGACGCGACCGCCGTCGGCCTCGGACCGGTCCGCGGACACGTCGTGCAGGTAGCGGCCGGTGCCCGTGATGGTGCCGCCCGTGCCGACGCCCGTGACGAGGTGCGTGACGCGCCCGTCGGTGTCGGCCCAGATCTCCGGGCCGGTCGACTCGTAGTGGCTCGCCGGGCCGTTCGGGTTCGCGTACTGGTTGGGCTTCCAGGCGCCCTCGATCTCGCGCGTGAGCCGGTCGGACACCGAGTAGTACGAGTCGGGGTGGTCCGGGGGCACCGCGGTGGGCGTGACGACGACCTCGGCGCCGTACGCGCGGAGCACGTCGCGCTTGTCCTGGCTCACCTTGTCGGGGCACACGAAGACGCAGCGGTAGCCCTTGCGCTGCGCGACCAGCGCGAGCCCGACACCCGTGTTGCCGGACGTCGGCTCGACGATCGTGCCGCCCGGGCGGAGCGCCCCGCTCGCCTCGGCGGCCTCGACCATCTTGAGCGCGATCCGGTCCTTCACGGACCCGCCGGGATTCATGTACTCGACCTTCGCCAGGATCGTGGCGCTCAGGCCCGCGGTGACCGACGACAGCCGGACGAGCGGCGTGCCGCCGACCAGCTCGGAGATGTGCTCGGCGTACTTCACCGACAAGACGTTACCGGCCGGTAGCGCGAGAGGTGCGCTACCGGCCGGTGAGGTCGTGCGTGGGGTCGTCGCGGGCGACGACCCGGGATCAGTCGCCGCGCAGGATCGCCAGCAGGCGGAGCAGCTCGAGGTAGAGCCACACCAGCGTGACGACCAGGCCGAACGCGGCCGACCACGCGAGCTTGCGGGGGGCGCCCATCTCGACGCCGCGCTTGATCGAGTCGAAGTCGACGATGAGGCTCGCCGCCGCGAGACCGACGGCGACGAGGCCGACGACGATCCCGAGCGGGCCGCTGCGGAGCGGGCCGAACTCGCCGCCGCCGACGTTGAAGATCATGAGGACGACGTTGACCAGCGAGAAGACCAGGTAGCCGACGAGCGCGACGATCAGCCAGCGCGTGAACTTCGGCGTGACCCGGACACGGCCCGAGCGGAACAGGAACAGCGACGCGGCGAACACCGCGAACGTCGCCAGCACGGCCTGGACGACGAGGCCCGGCCAGCGCTGCTCGAAGTAGAGGCTGATCCCACCGAGGAACACACCCTGCGCGACGGCGTACAGCGAGATGAGGACCGGGCTGGGCTCGCGCTTGAACGCGTTGACCAGGCCCAGCACCAGGCCGACGACCGCGCCGACGACCCACAGGCCCGGCACGAGCGTCCACGTGACCGCGGCGCTCACCACGAGGAGCGCGAAGAGGCCCGCCGTCTTGATGATGACGTCGTCGTAGGTGAGGCGTCCGGTGTCACGCGCGGTCGCGGACGGCGCCTCGTACATCTTGTCGAGCGTCACCGCGTCGATCGTCTGGGTCGCCATGGCGCCGGTGCCGGCACCTGCCTGGGCACGCGCGCGGTTGCGCCGGTCGTTGGGGTCCCCGAAGACGGGACTGTTGCTGAAGACGGGGTTGCTCATGGCGTCCTCCGGGACGGCTTGGGCAGGCGGTCGGTCACTGGTCGGGCACGCCGGGATCGGGCGTTCATCGTACGGAACGTCGTGGGCGCCCGGATCGTTCCAAGGGAGGAGGAGGGCGATCTCCCTGATGCGACCTCAGGGTGACCCTGACCTCGATCTCAGGTCTTCCGACGGATGACCTGCGCGTCTGCGCGGGCCTAGGGTCGATCACGGCCACAACGCTCCCGACTTGAGGAAAGACGATGATCGAGGCACAGGGCCTGACCAAGAGATACGGCAGCAAGACCGCGGTGAACGACATCTCGTTCACGGTCCAGCCCGGCAAGGTGACGGGCTTCCTGGGCCCCAACGGTGCGGGCAAGTCGACGACGATGCGCATGATCGTGGGCCTCGACCGCCCGACGCACGGCACGGTCACGGTCAACGGCCGCCCGTACGCGCAGCACCGGTCGCCGCTCACCGAGGTGGGCGCGCTCCTGGAGGCGAAGGCCGTCCACACGGGCCGCTCGGCGCGCAACCACCTGCGGGCGCTCGCGGCGACGCACGGCATCCCCGAGAAGCGCGTGACCGAGGTCATCGCGATGACCGGCCTCGACGGCGTCGCGAAGCGCCGCGTCGGCGGCTTCTCGCTCGGCATGGGCCAGCGCCTCGGCATCGCGGCCGCCCTGCTCGGCGACCCGCGCACCCTCATCCTCGACGAGCCCGTCAACGGCCTCGACCCCGAGGGCGTGCTCTGGGTCCGCAACCTCGTCAAGTACCTCGCCTCCGAGGGGCGGACGGTCTTCCTGTCGTCGCACCTCATGAGCGAGATGGCGCTCACGGCCGACCACCTCGTCGTCATCGGCAAGGGTCGGATCATCGCGGACGGACCCGTGTCCGACGTCGTCGCCCGCGCGACGCGCTCGACCGTCCGGGTCCGCTCGCCGCAGGCGACGCAGCTCGCGCAGCTCCTCGCCGGTCCCGAGGTCACCGTCAACCCCGTCGAGCCGGGTGTGCTCGAGGTGCTGGGGGCGACGTCGGAGGGCGTCGGCGAGACCGCGGCCGCCGCGCGCATCGTCCTGCACGAGCTCACGCCCGTCACCGGCTCGCTCGAGGACGCGTACATGAGCCTCACGCAGGACGCCGTCGAGTACCACTCCGCCACCGTGCCCGGCACGGCCACGACCGCCCAGGAGCAGTCCGCATGAGCACCGCGACCCTGTCCCCCACCGCCCCGGCCAAGGCGCCGTCGGCGAGCCCGTACCGGGTGACGTTCGGTCACCTGCTGCGCGCCGAGTGGATCAAGCTCTGGACGGTCCGCTCGACCATCTGGACGCTCGCGATGACCGTCGTCGTCATGGTCGGCCTGGTCGCGGCGGTCGCGGGCGTCATGTCGACGCAGATCGACGACGCGCCCACGGGTGCCGAGGCGATCGACCTCGGCCTGACCCCGTTCCTGCCCGCGGTGCAGATGGCGTCGATCGCGGTCGTCGTGCTCGGCGTGCTCGCGATCTCCGGCGAGTACACGACGGGCATGATCCGGTCGAGCGTCGCCGCGGCCCCGCGCCGCACGCCTGTGCTGTGGTCGAAGCTCGCGGTGCTGACCGCGACGATCCTCGTCGTCGCGGCCGTCGCGGTCGCGCTCGGCTACGCGGTCGCGTACCTGTTCCTGTCGCGCATCGACCTGGCGCCGGAGCTGTCCGACCCGCAGGTCCTGCGGGTCCTCGGCGGGTGCGCGCTGTACCTCGCGACGATCGCGGCGTTCGCGTTCGCGATCGGTGCGCTGCTGCGCCACTCGGCCGCGGCGCTCGCGACGATCCTCGCGCTGCTGCTCGTCGTCGAGAACGTCGTCGCGGCCATCCCGTGGGAGCCGCTGCAGTACGTGAGCCCGTTCCTGCCGGCCACCGCGGGGTCGAAGATCACGCAGACCGACATGACGGTCGACATGGTCAACTCGATGTCCGAGCACGGCGCGAACCTCACCGCGTGGCAGGGCTACGGCGTCCTCGTGGCCTGGGTGGTGGTGCTGCTCGGGGTCGCCGCGGTGCTCATGAAGCGACGCGACGTCTGACGTCCGCACGGTCCGTCGTCGCCTCGTCGCGACGACGGACCGTCCCACGCACGGGCGCGCCACCGTCCTCGAGCCACGGCTCGATCCCGCGGTGGCGCGCCCGTCGCGTCCCCGACCCGCACCCGCAGCCCTCGACCGGAGGACCGACCGATGACCGAGGCGCTCGCCGTGCCGACCCCGGACGGCCCCGTGCCGACCGCGGTCGTCCTGGCCGCCGTCGTGCTCGTGCTCATGGCCGTCGTGACCGTGCTCGCGGCGCAGGCCCGGCGCCCGGTGCTCGCGGCCGGGATGACGGGGGACGTCGCGCTGG
>NZ_JAAXOY010000146.1 GCF_012396155.1 Cellulomonas septica
GGCCGACCCGGCCGGCGCCCGCGTCAACGTGCCGGACCTCGACGCGGCCGTGAGCGACAGCGGCCAGGACGGACCGTCGACCGGACCCCGCGGGGTCGCCGGACAGGAGGACCAGGCGTGAGCCTCACCCACTACCTCGTCCTCGCCACGATCCTCTTCACGATCGGGGCGACGACGGTGCTGCTGCGGCGCAACGCGATCATCGTGTTCATGGGCGTCGAGCTCATGCTCAACGCGACGAACCTGCTGCTCGTGACGTTCTCGCGGATCCACGGCGCGCTGACGGGCCAGGTCCTGGCGTTCTTCGTCATGGTCGTCGCCGCCGCGGAGGTCGTCGTCGGCCTCGCGATCATCGTCGCGATCTTCCGTACCCGCCGCTCGGCCTCGGTCGACGACGTGAACCTGCTCAAGAGCTGAGGGGCGGCCCGTGCACACCCTGACCACCCTCGCTGCGACGCTGCCCGCGCACCTGCGGGCGGACACGATCGCGCCCGCCACGGAGACCGTGCAGGCCGGTGTCTTCCTCGTGGGCCCGCTGCTCATCGGCCTGCCGCTGCTGTCGGCCGCGGTCCTGCTGCTGCTCGGCCGCCGCGCCGACCGCTGGGGCCACTGGCTCGGCGTCCTCGCCTCGGCCGGTGCGTTCGTCGCCGGTGCGGTCGCGTTCCTCGCGCTGCTCGGCCGCCCGGCGGACCAGCGCGTCGTCGTCGTCGACCTCGGCCGGTGGCTCGACGCGGGAGCGTTCCACGTCGACGCGGGCTTCCGCCTGGACCCGCTGTCGCTGACGTTCGTGCTGCTCGTGACGTTCGTCGGGACGCTCATCCACGTCTACTCCGTGGCGTACATGGAGCACGACGACGCGCGGCGCCGGTTCTTCGCGTACCTCAACCTGTTCGTCGCGGCGATGCTGCTGCTCGTCCTCGCCGACTCCTACCTCCTGCTGTTCGTCGGCTGGGAGGGCGTGGGACTCGCGTCGTACCTGCTCATCGGGTTCTGGAACCACCGGACGCCGTACGCGGTCGCCGCGAAGAAGGCGTTCGTCGCCAACCGCGTCGGCGACATCGGGCTCATCGTCGCGATGGGCCTCATGGTCGCCCAGTTCGGGGCGCTCGACTTCGACACCGTCCTCGGCGGTGCGTCGGAGCTGTCCGAGGGCACCGCGACCGCGATCGGCCTCATGCTGCTGCTCGCCGCGTGCGGCAAGTCGGCGCAGTTCCCGCTGCAGTCCTGGCTCGGCGACGCGATGGCCGGCCCGACCCCGGTGTCGGCGCTCATCCACGCCGCCACGATGGTCACCGCGGGCGTCTACCTCATCGTCCGCAGCGGTGCGATCTTCGACGCGGCGCCCACGGCGCAGCTCGTCGTCGTGGTCGTCGGCGCGATCACCCTCCTGTTCGGGGCGATCGTCGGCTGCGCGAAGGACGACATCAAGAAGGCGCTGGCCGCCTCCACGATGTCCCAGATCGGCTACATGGTGCTCGCCGCGGGCCTCGGCCCGGTCGGCTACGCGTTCGCGATCTTCCACCTCGTGACGCACGGCTTCTTCAAGGCGGGCATGTTCCTGGGCGCCGGGTCGGTCATGCACGCGATGGACGACCAGGTCGACATGCGTCGCTTCGGCGGCCTCGCGCGCTACATGACGATCACGTGGCTCACGTTCATGGCCGGCTGGCTCGCGATCCTCGGCGTCCCGCCGTTCGCCGGGTTCTTCAGCAAGGACAAGATCATCGAGGCCGCGTTCGTGCCCGTCGACGGCCAGCCGTGGCGCGCGTGGGTGTTCGGCACGGTCGCGCTGCTCGGCGCCGGCATCACCGCGTTCTACATGTCGCGCCTGTTCTTCATGACGTTCGAGGGCGAGCGGCGCTGGGCTCCCAAGGCCGACGGCTCGGCGCAGCACCCGCACGAGGCGCCGCCGCTCATGACGTGGCCCATGATCATCCTCGCCGTCGGGTCGGTCGGCCTGGGCCTCGTGCTCGGGCTCGGCGGCCGGTTCGTCACGTGGCTCGAGCCCGTGACCGGGCACGTCGAGCACGAGGAGCCCGTGCTGCCCGCGTGGTCGCTCATCGCCCTCACGCTCGCCGTCGTCGTGGTCGGCGTCGTGCTCGCGTGGCGCCGCTACGCGGTGTCGCAGGTCCCGGTCGTCCCGCCGCTCGGCACCGCGCTCACCCGCGCGGCCCGCGTCGACCTCTACCAGGACTCGGTCAACGACGCGCTGCTCGTCGAGCCCGGCCAGCACCTCACCCGGTCCCTCGTCTTCGCCGACCGCGCGGTCGTCGACGGCACGGTCACCGGCGTCGGCCGCGCGACGGTCGGCCTCGGCGACCTGGCCCGCCGGGTGCAGACCGGCTATGTCCGCTCCTACGCCGCGACGACCGTGATCGGCCTGGTCGTGCTCGTCGTCGCCGTCCTGGTCACCCAGAGCTGAGGGAGAGCCCCCACCGATGTCGACCTCCTTCCCCTGGCTGACCGCGCTGGTCGTGCTGCCCGTCCTCGGAGCGGTCGCCCTGTGGGCGCTGCCCGCGGGCTGGCGCGGCCGGACCCGCGCGGTGGCGCTCGGGTTCGCGATCGCCGAGCTCGTCCTCGCCGTCGGCGCGCTGCTCGCGTTCGACACCGCGGACGCCGCCGTCCACCAGCTCACCGAGACCCACTCCTGGATCCCCGCGCTGGGCGTCTCGTACGCCGTCGGCGTCGACGGCGTCGGGCTCGTGCTCGTGCTCATGTCCGTCGTGCTCGTGCCGCTCGTCGTCCTGGCGGCGTGGCGCGAGCAGGGCTCGCTGACGGTGCCCACGGACCGCCTGCGGCAGTACCTCGCGCTGGTCCTGCTGCTCGAGGCGTTCATCGTCCTCGTGTTCGCGGCGCGCGACGTGTTCCTCTTCTACGTCGTCTTCGAGGCGATGCTCATCCCCGTCTACTTCATGATCGGGATGTTCGGCGGGGAGCAGCGCCGGTACGCGGCCGTGAAGTTCCTGCTGTACTCGCTCGCCGGCGGGCTCGTCATGCTGGTCGGCGTCATCGCGCTGTACCTCAACGGGCCGCGCGGCGCGGACGGCTTCCTCACCGAGAACCTCACGGGCCTGGCGCTCGACCCGACGCTCGAGAAGTGGCTGTTCCTCGCGTTCTTCCTGGCGTTCGCGATCAAGGCCCCGATGTTCCCCGTGCACACGTGGCTGCCCGACGCGGCGCAGCAGGCGCCGGCCGGGACGTCCACGCTGCTCGTCGGCGTGCTCGACAAGGTCGGCACGTTCGGGATGCTCACGCTCTGCCTGCCGCTGTTCCCCGACGCGTCCCGCTGGGCGGCGCCGGTGATCATCGTGCTCGCGGTCGTGTCGATCCTCTACGGCGCGCTGCTCGCGATCGGGCAGAAGGACATGATGCGGCTCGTCGCGTACACGTCGGTGTCGCACTTCGGCTTCATCGTGCTCGGCATCTTCGCGTTCTCCGCGACGTCGATCGCGGGGTCGTCGTTCTACATGGTCAACCACGGCCTCTCGACGGGCGGGCTGTTCCTGCTCGTCGGGTTCCTCGCGGCGCGGCGCGGGTCGCAGCAGATCGCCGACTTCGGCGGGCTGCAGAAGGTCGTCCCGGTGCTCGCGGGCACGTTCCTCGTCATCGGCCTGTCCGCGCTGTCGCTGCCCGGCCTGTCGACGTTCGTCAGCGAGTTCCTCGTGCTGGTCGGCACGTTCACGCGCCACCCGGCGGCGTCGATCGTCGCGACCTTCGGCGTGGTGCTCGCCGCGATCTACGTGCTGTGGACCTACCAGCGGGTGTTCACGGGCCCGGTCCGCGAGGAGCTCGTCGCCACGCCCGACCTCGACACGCGCGAGCGGTGGGTCGTCGGCCCGCTCATCGCGCTCATGCTCGTCTTCGGCTTCGTGCCGGGCCCCGCGCTCGACCTCGTCCGGCCGCCGGCGGACCTCACGCTCCAGCAGGTCGGCGTCGAGCCGTACGTCGCACCCCACGGCGCCCAGGAAGGGACCGACAAGTGAACGCGTTCACCGCGCCCGAGATCCCGTGGTCGCTGCTGAGCCCGGCGCTCATCGTCCTGCTCGCCGCGGTCGCGGGCGTGCTGGTCGAGGCGTTCGTCCCGGCCCGCGTGCGGCGGCCCGTGCAGGTCACGCTCGGCCTCGCGGCTCCCGCGGCGGCCCTCGTCGCCGTCGCGGCGCTGTGGTCGGGCGTCGCGTCCGACGGCGGCACCGCGGTCGTCGGCGGCTCGCTGATCGTCGACGGCCCGACGCTCGTCCTGCAGGGCACGATCGCGCTGCTCGCGCTGCTGTCGATCCTGGTCGTCGCCGACCGCACGGACACCGGCGAGGACGCCTTCGCGCCGTCCGCCGCGGCCGTGCCGAGCTCGGACTACGAGGAGCTCGCGCGTCGCCGCGGCCTCCAGCAGACCGAGGTCTACCCGCTGCTGCTGTTCGCGGTCGGCGGCATGCTGATCTTCCCCGCCGCGGGCGACCTGCTGACGCTGTTCGTCGCGCTCGAGGTCCTGTCGCTGCCGCTGTACCTGCTGACCGGCATGGCCCGCCGTCGCCGCCTGCTCTCGCAGGAGGCCGCGATGAAGTACTTCCTGCTCGGTGCGTTCGCGTCCGCGATCATGCTGTTCGGCATCGGCCTGCTGTACGGCTACTCCGGCTCGCTGCGGTACTCGGAGATCGCCGACCAGGCGCTCCAGGTCACGGGCGTGGACGGGCTGCTGCTCGTCGGTGCGGTGCTCGTGCTCACCGGCCTGCTGTTCAAGGTCGGCGCCGTGCCGTTCCACATGTGGACCCCGGACGTCTACCAGGGCGCCCCGACGCCCATCACCGGCTTCATGGCCGCGTGCACCAAGGTCGCCGCGTTCGGTGCGCTGCTGCGCCTCGTCTACGTGGTCCTGCCGGACCTCGAGTGGGACCTGTCGGTCGTGCTGTGGACCGTCGCGATCGCGACCATGGTCGTCGGCACCGTCGCCGCGCTCGTGCAGACCGACGTCAAGCGCATCCTCGCGTACTCGTCGATCGCGCACGCGGGCTTCATCCTCACGGGCATCGTCGCGCTCGACGAGTCCGCGATCCCGGCCGTGCTGTTCTACCTGCTGGCCTACGGCGCGGCGACGATCGGCGCGTTCGGCATCGTCTGGCTCGTGCGCGAGCGGTCGTCGGGCACCGGCGACGAGCCCGGGCCGGTGCTCGGCGAGGCGACCCGGCTGTCGCAGTGGACCGGCCTGGGACGCACCAACCCGCTCCTCGCGGTCACGTTCGCGCTGTTCCTGCTGTCGTTCGCAGGGATCCCGCTCACCGCCGGCTTCATCGGGAAGTTCGCGGTGTTCTCGGCCGCCGTCGAGGGCGGCGCCTGGCCGCTCGCCGTCGTCGGCGTGCTGTCGTCCGCCGCGGCCGCGTTCTTCTACGTCCGCATCATCGTGCTCATGTTCTTCGGCGGCGCCGGCGACGGGGCCGACGAGGTGACCGGGGGAGCGGCCGCGACCGTCGCGGACGAGCCCGTCGAGGCACCGACGCCCGCGGGGACCACCGCGACCGCGACCCTCGTGGAGAAGGCCACGGCCACCACCACGACGGTCGTCGGGAGCGAGGGCTTCGCGGTCGTCGCGATCGCCGTGTGCGCGGTGCTCACCGTCGTGCTCGGCATCGTCCCGTCGCCCGTCCTCGACCTCATCGGCGACGTCGCGCAGCTCCTGCCGTGACGCGGCCGCGCGGGGTGTCCGACCCACCCGCGCGGGGAAGATAGGTTCGTGCCGTGACCACGACGACCGCCATCGCTCTGGCGGACCCTGCTCTGAGCGCGCGCCTCACCGACCGGCTGGCGCTCGTCGAGGAACGCCTGCGCGACTCCGTCACGCACGCCGACCAGCTCGCCGACGACGCCTCCCGGCACCTCGTCAACGCGGGCGGCAAGCGGCTGCGGCCGCTGCTCACCCTCCTCACGGCCGAGCTGGGCGACGGCGCGCGGCGCGAGGTCGTCGACGCGGCCACGGTCGTCGAGCTCACGCACCTCGCGACGCTGTACCACGACGACGTCATGGACTCCGCGCCGCTGCGCCGCGGGGCACCCAGCGCGCACGAGGTGTGGGGCAACTCCGTCGCGATCCTCACGGGCGACCTGCTGTTCGCGCGCGCGTCCGCGACCGTCGCGGGCCTCGGCCCCGACGCGGTCCGCATCCAGGCCGCGACGTTCGAGCGGCTGTGCCTGGGCCAGCTGCACGAGACCGTGGGCCCGCGCCCCGACGAGGACCCCGTCGCGCACTACCTCCAGGTGCTCGCGGACAAGACCGCGTCGCTCGTCGCGACGTCCGCCCGCTTCGGTGCCATGTTCGCCGGCTGCCGACCCGACGTCGTCCGGACCGTCACGGCCTTCGGCGAGAAGATCGGCGTCGCGTTCCAGCTCGCCGACGACGTCATCGACCTCACCTCCGACGGTGCCGTGACCGGCAAGACCCCCGGCACCGACCTGCGCGAGCGCGTCCCGACGATGCCCGCCCTGCTCCTGCGTGCCCGCGCCGCCGCACCCGACGCGTCACCCGACGACGTCGCGCTCGTGGCGCAGCTCGACGCCGACCTGTCCGGTGACGACGCCCTCGCGGCGGCCGTCGCGGCCCTGCGGGCGCACCCCGTCGTCGAGGAG
>NZ_JAAXOY010000147.1 GCF_012396155.1 Cellulomonas septica
CGGAGCAGGGGCGCGCGCCCGTCGGACGCGTCGAAACGAGTCGGTGACGGCACCACCGCTCGACCGGGCGCCGGGTCGCCCGCGCCGCGCCGGACCAGCGTGGCGACGGGGCACGAGGGGCGACGATGCGGGTCGTGGACTATCGAAACATGGGCGCGACGGCACGGGTCGGCGCGATCGGGCCTCCCGGGACCCGGTGAGGCGGTAGGACTGGCGGGACGGACGTCGCGAGGCGACGGACGGCGGACGGGGACGGACCCCGGACGAGCACGGGAAGTCGAGGCGGCGTGGCCGAGATCGGGACGGACGGGGCGACGGGGCGCCCGGCCGCTGCGCGCAACGGGACGACGGGCCGGCCACCGGCGATGAGCGACGTCGCGGCCCGCGCGGGCGTGTCGCACCAGACGGTGTCGCGCGTGCTCAACGACCACCCGTCGGTGCGCCCGGAGACGCGTGACCGGGTGCTCGCGGCGATCGCGGAGCTCGGCTACCGCCGCAACAGCGCGGCGCGCGCGCTGGTCACGCGCCGGACGGGCACGGTCGGGGTCGTGACGCCCGCGACCGCGCTCTACGGGCCGACGAGCACGCTGGTCGGGGTCGAGGAGGCCGCACGCGTCGCGGGCTGGTTCGTGTCGGTCGCGACGCTGCGCCAGTTCGACGGCGACGCGATGCACCACGCGTTCGAGCACTTCCTGGGGCAGGGCGTCGACGGCGTGGCGATCATCGCGCCGACGGTGCAGGCGGTCGACGTGCTCGCGGCGCTCGACTCCCCGGTGCCGGTGGTCGTGGTGTCGTCGGCGGCGGACGTGCCGTCGGAGCCGCACCTGCACGCGGTGGGTGTCGACCAGCAGCAGGGCGCGCGGCTCGCGACCGCGCACCTGCTCGAGGCGGGGCGGTCGCGCGTGCTGCACGTGGCCGGTCCGCAGGACTGGTTCGACGCGCAGGACCGGCTGGTCGGCTGGCGCGCGGAGTGCGCGGCCGCGGGCGTGCCGGTCGACGAGCCGGTGGTCGTCGGCTGGGGTGCGTCCGACGGGTACGACGTGGGGCGCCGCCTGGTGCGCGAGGGGTTGCCGGACGCGGTGTTCGCGGCGAACGACCAGCTCGCGCTGGGTCTGCTGCACGCGTTCTGGGAAGCGGGGGTGCGTGTGCCGGACGACGTGGCGCTCGTGGGCTTCGACGACGAGGTCGGGTCGGCGCACTACGTCCCGCCGCTGACGACGGTGCGGCAGGACTTCTCGGCACTCGGGCTGCTCGCGATCGACACGCTGGAGACGGCGATGTCGGGCGGCGACCCGGGTCACCGGCTGATCCCGGCGGAGCTCGTGGTGCGGGTGAGCAGCGGTGCCCGTGCGTGACGGGACACGCTGCGTCGGCGACGTCGTCGGACCGGGCACGTCGCCGTGCGGCGGACCGCGCACGACGCGGCGCGACCGAGCGTGGCGTAGGACCTCCGGGCTGGACCGTCCACCCGATGTGAGCGCTAACATTGGCTCACGCACCGCGATCTGACGGTGCACGAGCGAGGGGTGCCCGGCACGTCGTCGGCACCCGCCACCAGCGACGAAGGAGCCGCGACGATGGTCGACCCCGCCCAGGCACGAGACGCGATCAGCGCAGGCGAGACGACCCTCGGCATCGAGCTCGGCTCCACGCGCATCAAGGCGTGCCTCGTCGCCGCCGACGGCACGGTCCTCGCGACCGGCAGCCACGCGTGGGAGAACCAGTTCGTCGACCGCACGTGGACGTACGCGCTCGACGCCGTCTGGACCGGCCTGCAGGAGTCCGTCGCGGCGCTGCTCGCGGACGCCGAGGAGAAGCACGGCGTGCGGCCGACGGCCCTGCGCGCGCTCGGCGTCTCCGCGATGATGCACGGCTACCTCGCGTTCGACGCCGACGGCGAGCTCCTCGTGCCGTTCCGCACGTGGCGCAACACGTCGACGGAGGCCGCGGCCACCGAGCTCACGGGCCTGTTCGGGCACAACATCCCGCTGCGCTGGTCGATCGCGCACCTCTACCAGGCCGTGCTCGACGAGGAGCCGCACGTCCCGCAGGTCGCGTTCGTCACGACGCTCGCCGGCTACGTGCACTGGAAGCTCACGGGCAGCAAGGTCCTCGGTGTCGGCGACGCGTCGGGCGTCTTCCCGATCGACCCCGCGACGCGCGACTACGACGCGCGCATGCTCGCCCAGTTCGACGACCTCGTCGCGGAGCGCCACCCGGGGCTGCGGCTCGCCGACGTCCTCCCCGAGGTCCTCGGCGCCGGTCAGGAGGCCGGGCGCCTCACCGACGAGGGCGCCGCGCTGCTCGACCCGTCCGGCACGCTGCGCGCCGGCACGGTCCTCTGCCCGCCCGAGGGCGACGCGGGCACCGGCATGGTCGCGACGAACGCCGTCGCGCCCCGCACGGGCAACGTCAGCGTCGGGACCAGCATCTTCGCGATGATCGTGCTCGAGAAGGCCCTCGAGCGCGTGCACACCGAGATCGACCTCGTGACGACGCCCGCGGGCGACCTCGTCGCGATGGTGCACTGCAACAACGGCGCGAGCGAGCTCGGCGCGTGGGCGGAGGTGTTCCGCCAGTTCGCGGTCGCGTCCGGCCACGACACCGACGCCGACGCGGTCTTCGGCACGTTCCTGCGCGCGGCGCTCGACGGCGACGCCGACGGCGGCGGCCTGCTCGCGTACAACTTCCTGTCCGGCGAGCCCATCGCGGGCCTCGCGGAGGGCCGCCCGCTCGTCGTCCGCACGCCCGACAGCCGCCTCACGCTCGCCAACGTCGCGCGCACGCAGGTCTACGGCGCGTTCGGCACGCTCAGCCTCGGCATGCGGCTGCTGGCCGAGGAGGGCGTCGAGGTCGACGCGCTGTTCGCGCACGGCGGCCTGTTCCGCACCGCGGGCGTCGCGCAGCGGCTGCTCGCCGCGGCCGTCGACGCGCCCGTCGCGGTCGGCGACACCGCGAGCGAGGGTGGCGCGTGGGGGATCGCGGTGCTCGCCGCCTACCTCGACGCGTCCGACGAGCTCGACCTCGGCGCGTACCTGAGCACGCGGATCTTCGCCGACGCGAAGGTCGACGTCGTCGAGCCCGACGCCGACGACGTGCGCGGGTTCACCGCCTACATCGAGCGCTACACGGCCGGCCTGGCGATCGCGCAGGCGGCGGCGGACGCCGTCTGAGGCTGCCGCCCGCACCTCCCACCGCCCGCCGGACCGACGCACACGCACGACGCACGACGCACGACGCACGACGACGAGACACGGAGCGAGACCCGCATGACGACACCCCTGGACGCCTACCCCGACGACGTGCGCGCCGCCGTCGCCACCACGCGCGAGGTCGTCGCGCGCCTGCACGCCGAGCTCCCGCGCTGGGGGCTCGTCGTCTGGACGGCGGGCAACGTCTCGCAGCGCGTCGTGGTCGACCCGGCCGGCCCGGGCGCGCGGGACCTGTTCGTCATCAAGCCCTCGGGCGTGACGTACGACGAGCTCACGCCCGAGTCGATGGTCGTCTGCGACCTCGACGGGAACCTCGTCGACGGCACGCGCGCCCCGTCGTCCGACACCGCGGCGCACGCGTACGTCTACACGCACATGAGCGAGGTCGGCGGCGTCGTGCACACCCACTCGACCTACGCGACGGCGTGGGCCGCGCGCGCCGAGCCCGTCCCGTGCGTGCTCACGATGATGGCCGACGAGTTCGGCGGCGACATCCCGATCGGGCCGTTCGCGCTCATCGGCGACGACTCCATCGGCCGCGGCATCGTCGAGACCCTGCGCGAGTCCCGCAGCCCCGCCGTCCTCATGCGCAACCACGGCCCGTTCACGATCGGCCGCGACGCGAAGGCCGCCGTCAAGGCCGCCGTGATGGTCGAGGAGGTCGCGCGCACCGTGCACATCTCCCGCCAGCTCGGCGAGCCGCTGCCGATCGCGCAGGAGCACGTCGACTCGCTGTACGACCGCTACCAGAACGTCTACGGCCAGGGCACCGCCGCCCCCGCCGCCGGCACCACCACCGACACCGAGCAGGAGAACGCCCGATGACCAAGCCCTACGCCGACCGCGAGATCTGGTTCCTCACCGGCAGCCAGGACCTCTACGGCGAGGAGACGCTGCGCCAGGTCGCCGAGCAGTCGCAGGAGGTCGCGCGCCTGCTGCAGGACTCCGACGAGGTCCCCGCGACGGTCGTCTGGAAGCCCGTCCTCAAGGACTCGGCCGCGATCCGGCGCGCCGCGCTCGACGCGAACGCGGACGACAACGTGCTCGGCGTCGTCGTCTGGATGCACACGTTCTCCCCGGCCAAGATGTGGATCGCCGGCCTCGACGCCCTGCGCAAGCCGCTCCTGCACCTGCACACGCAGGCCGACGTGGAGCTGCCGTGGGACACCATCGACATGGACTTCATGAACCTCAACCAGGCCGCCCACGGCGACCGCGAGTTCGGGTATATGGCGACGCGTCTCGGCACCGCGCGCAAGACCGTCGTCGGGCACGCGTCGAACCCCGCCGTCCGCGCGTCGATCGGCACGTGGGTGCGCGCCGCGGCGGGCTGGGCCGCGACGCACGAGCTCCGCCTCGTCCGGTTCGGCGACAACATGCGCAACGTCGCCGTCACGGAGGGTGACAAGACCGAGGCCGAGCTGCGGTTCGGCGTCTCCGTCAACACGTGGGGCGTGAACGACCTGGTCGCGGCGGTCGACGCCGTCGACGACGCCGCGGTCGACGCGCTCGTCGCCGAGTACGAGGACCTGTACGACGTCGTCCCGTCGCTGCGCCGCGGCGGCGACCAGCACGAGTCGCTGCGCTACGGCGCGCGTCAGGAGATCGCGCTGCGCACCTTCCTCGAGTCCGTCGGCGCCAAGGCGTTCACGACGAACTTCGAGGACCTGGGCGCCCTGCGCCAGCTCCCCGGGCTCGCCGTCCAGCGGCTCATGGCCGACGGCTACGGCTTCGGCGCCGAGGGCGACTGGAAGACCGCGGTCCTCGTCCGCGCGGCCAAGGTCATGGGCCAGGGCCTGCCCGGCGGGGCCTCCCTCATGGAGGACTACACGTACGACCTCACGCCCGGCGACGAGCGCATCCTCGGCGCCCACATGCTCGAGATCTGCCCGACGCTCACCACGTCGAAGCCGACGCTCGAGATCCACCCGCTCGGCATCGGCGGCAAGGAGGACCCCGTCCGCCTCGTGTTCGACACCGACCCGGGCGTCGGCGTCGTCGTGTCGCTCGCCGACATGCGCGACCGGTTCCGCCTCACCGCGAACGTCGTCGACGTCGTCCCGCCGACCGCCGCGCTGCCGAACCTGCCCGTCGCGCGTGCCGTCTGGCAGCCCCGCCCCGACTTCCGCACCTCCGCCGAGGCGTGGCTGACCGCGGGCGGCGCCCACCACACCGTGCTGTCCACGGCCGTCGGCATCGAGGTGTTCGAGGACTTCGCCGAGATCGCGCGCACCGAGCTGCTCGTCATCGACGAGTCGACGACCCGCCGCGGGTTCCGCGAGCAGGTCCGCTGGAACCAGGCCTACTGGCGGCTCGCCCAGGGCCTCTGACCCGGTCCGCGGCTCCGCACCGCGCACCGCTCCCGGCGTCGCACCGGCGCCTCCCGGACGGGTCCGACCCTCGTGGTCGGACCCGTCCGTGGCGTCCGGCCGACGGAATGCCGCACCCCCGCCGGGCGTTGTCGAGGACGAGCCGCCGCGCGACGTCTGCGGCGGTCACGAGGAGGGACGGACGATGAGCGAAGCACCCGGCACGGCGACGGTCGACCTGGACGACCCGCGCACCCTCATCGAGTTCAGCGTCCTGCTCGCCAACGGCCGCCTCGCCGGTCGCAAGTTCGCCTCGCGCGCCGACGCCGAGGCGTGGGCCCGTCCGGACGAGGGTGACTCGGTCGTCGAGTACAACCTCGTCTGCGAGTGCGCGGTCTGAGCTGAGCGACACCGGCGACGGAGGCTGGTCGACCGTTCGACGCGCCGTCACGTACGCCCCCGTCCGGACGGCTCGCTGGTCCGAACGGGTGACGCGTCGGGGTTGCTCCTCGCGAGTCCGGCCGAGGAGGGGCTCCCCGCCGACCGGTGCCCACCTGCGCCGACGCCGCCGACGGGACGGCCGTCGACCACCCGTCGCCTCGCCCACGACCGGACGTCGCTGCGGTTGCTGGGCGCAACCGGTGTTCGTACCGTCGGTCGCACGGAGAAGTTGCTCAGGGGGGAGTGACGACGATGTCGACGACACGCAGCGATGCGACGGCCACAGGAGCCACGTGGCTCCTGCGCGGCCTCCTCGCGCTCGTCGGCCTCGCCCTCGTCGTCCTCGTGCAAGCGGTCCTGTCAGCACCTCGCGCTCATGCCGCCGAACCGTCGTCCTCTGACGTCGTCGCCGATCAGGCCGCGGCGACGGGCGGTGCGCCGACCGGGCTCGCAGGGGTCGTGCCCGCGCTGGTCGAGGACGTCGTGGCGCCCGTCGCGCACCCCGTCGTCGAGAGCGTCGTCGCGCCGGTCGTGCAGCCAGTCGTGGAGCGCGTCGTGGCGCCGGTCGCGCAGCCTGTCGCGGAGCGCGTCGCTGCGCCGGTGGCGCAGCCCGTGGTCGAGCGCGTCGTG
>NZ_JAAXOY010000148.1 GCF_012396155.1 Cellulomonas septica
CCCCCTCGCTGCGGGTGTCGATCATCCGGGCGCGCACCGCTCGCCGGCGTGCTGCTGGCGCTCGTGTCGGCGGCGTCGTTCGCCGCGATGACCGGGCTCGGCCGTCGCGTCGTCCCGCAGGCCGGACCGCTGCCGACCACCGCGCTCGCGTTCACGCTCGGCGGAATCCTGCTCGCGGCGGTCGCGCCCGTCCTCGGCGACCCCGTCGGCGCGCCCGACTCGGCGACCGGCTGGTGGCTGCTCGCGTTCCTCGCCGTCGTGCCCACCGCGACCGCGTACGGCGCGTATTTCACCGGGCTGCGCACCGTGCCGGCCACCACCGCGAGCCTCCTCGCGCTGCTCGAGCCGCTGACCGCCACGGTCGGTGCGGTCCTGCTCCTCGACGAGCGGCTCGGGCTCGGCGGCGCCGTGGGTGCCGTGCTCCTCGCGAGCGCGGTCGTCGTCCTTCGGCCCCGGACCACGACCGGGCCGACTAGCATGGTCGGGCCCGGCCACGCGGCCGGTCAGCCAGCCGCTCCGACGCCGCGCGTGCCAGGGGCGAGAACACGTCGGGAGTAGTGCGCGTGCCCACGATCGTCGACAAGGTCCTCCGGCTCGGTGAGGGCCGCGTCCTCAAGAAGCTGTCCGGCATCGCCCAGCAGGTCAACGCGCTGGAGGACAGCTTCACGTCGCTGTCCGACGCGGAGCTCCGCGAGGAGACCGACCGCTTCCGTGCCCGCCTCGCCGACGGCGAGACCCTCGACGACCTGCTCGCCGAGGCGTTCGCCGCGGTGCGCGAGGCCGCGCGCCGCACGCTCGGCCAGCGGCACTTCGACGTCCAGCTCATGGGCGGCGCCGCGCTGCACCTCGGCAACATCGCCGAGATGAAGACCGGTGAGGGCAAGACGCTCGTCGCGACCGCGCCGGCCTACCTCAACGCGCTGTCCGGCAAGGGCGTGCACGTCGTCACGGTCAACGACTACCTCGCCGAGTACCAGTCCGAGCTCATGGGACGCGTCTACCGGTTCCTCGGCCTGACGACCGGCGTCATCCTGTCGCAGCAGCAGCCGGCCGAGCGCCGCGAGCAGTACGCCGCCGACATCACGTACGGCACCAACAACGAGTTCGGCTTCGACTACCTGCGCGACAACATGGCGTGGAGCGTCGACGAGCTCGTCCAGCGCGGCCACAACTTCGCGATCGTCGACGAGGTCGACTCGATCCTCATCGACGAGGCCCGTACGCCGCTCATCATCTCCGGCCCCGCGTCGGGCGACACCAACCGCTGGTACGGCGAGTTCGCCAAGGTCGTGCGGCGCCTCCAGCCGGAGCGCGACTACGAGGTCGACGAGAAGAAGCGCACCGTCGGCGTCCTCGAGCCGGGCATCGCGCGCGTCGAGGACTACCTCGGCATCGACAACCTCTACGAGTCGCTCAACACGCCGCTCATCGGCTTCCTCAACAACGCCATCAAGGCGAAGGAGCTGTTCAAGCGCGACAAGGACTACGTCGTGATGAACGGCGAGGTCCTCATCGTCGACGAGCACACCGGCCGCATCCTGCCCGGCCGCCGCTACAACGAGGGCATGCACCAGGCCATCGAGGCCAAGGAGGGCGTGACGATCAAGGCGGAGAACCAGACGCTCGCCACGATCACCCTCCAGAACTACTTCCGCCTCTACTCGAAGCTGTCGGGCATGACCGGTACGGCCGAGACCGAGGCCGCCGAGTTCCAGGGCACGTACAAGCTCGGCGTCGTGCCGATCCCGACGAACCGTCCGATGCAGCGCATCGACCAGAAGGACTTCGTCTACAAGAGCGAGGACGGCAAGTTCGACGCGGTCGTCGAGGACATCGTCGAGCGGCACGCGAAGGGTCAGCCGGTCCTCGTCGGCACCACCAGCGTCGAGAAGAGCGAGCTGCTCTCGTCGAAGCTGCGCAAGCAGGGCGTCCCGCACGAGGTCCTCAACGCCAAGCAGCACGCGCGCGAGGCCGCGATCGTCGCCCAGGCCGGCCGCAAGGGCGCCGTGACCGTCGCGACCAACATGGCCGGCCGCGGCACCGACATCATGCTCGGCGGCAACGCCGAGTTCATGGCCGTCGCCGACCTCGCCGCGCGCGGGCTCGACCCCGCCGAGAACGCGGAGGAGTACGAGGCCGCCTGGCCGGGCGCGCTCGAGAAGGCCAAGAGCGCGGTCGCCGCGGAGCACGACGAGGTCGTCGAGCTCGGGGGTCTCTACGTCCTCGGCACCGAGCGCCACGAGTCGCGCCGCATCGACAACCAGCTGCGCGGTCGTTCCGGCCGTCAGGGCGACCCGGGGGAGTCCCGGTTCTACCTGTCGATGCAGGACGACCTCATGCGCCTGTTCAACTCCGGCCTCGCCGAGTCGATGATGACGCGCGCCGGCTTCCCCGAGGACATGCCGCTCGAGTCGAAGATGGTCACGCGCGGCATCCAGTCCGCGCAGGCCCAGGTCGAGTCGCGCAACTTCGAGATCCGCAAGAACGTCCTCAAGTACGACGACGTCATGTCCCGCCAGCGCGAGGTCATCTACGACCAGCGGCGCCGGGTGCTCGAGGGTGAGGACCTGCACGAGCAGGTCAAGCACTTCCGCAACGACGTGCTGTCCGCCTACATCGGCGGCGCGACCGCCGAGGGTCGTCCGGAGGACTGGGACCTCGAGGCGCTGTGGACCGCCCTCAAGGCCGTGTACCCGGTGACGATCACGCCCGAGGAGGTCGTCGAGGAGGCCGGCGGCGCCCAGCGTCTGACGCGTGAGCTCGTCGAGCGCGAGATCCTGTCCGACGCCGAGCACGCCTACGCCGACCGCGAGGCGGCGATCGGCTCGGACAACATGCGCCAGCTCGAGCGGCGCGTCACGCTCTCCGTCCTCGACCGCAAGTGGCGCGAGCACCTCTACGAGATGGACTACCTCAAGGAGGGCATCGGCCTGCGCGCGATGGCGCAGCGCGACCCGCTCGTCGAGTACCAGCGCGAGGGCTACCAGCTCTTCAACGCGATGACCGACGCCATCAAGGAGGAGACGGTCGGGTACCTCTTCAACCTCGAGGTGCAGGTCGCGCCGACCGAGGAGGCCCCGGTCGTGACGGCCGACTCCGCCGCGCAGACCGCTGCCGCCGCCGGGCCGGCTCCGGCCGCGGGCCCGCGGACCGTCGCCGACGGTCCGACGGCCGGGCGCCTCGTCGCAAAGGGCCTCGACGGTCCTGAGCGTCGTGTGCCGCTGCAGTACTCGGCCCCCTCCGTCGACGGCGACGCCGGCACGCGGTGGTCCAGCGTCGCCACGGACCCGCAGTGGATCCAGGTGGACCTCGGCGCGGCCGCGACGCTCGAGTCCGTCGTCCTGCGCTGGGAGGCCGCCTACGGCAAGGCGTTCACGGTCCGCACGTCGACCGACGGGTCGTCCTGGTCCACCGCCGCGACCGTGACGAACGGTGCCGGCGGCACCCAGACCCTGCCCGTCACGGGCACCGCGCGGTACGTGCGGCTCGATCTCACCGCGCGCGGCACCGGTTACGGCTACTCGCTGTGGGAGCTCGAGGTCCTCGGCACCGCGGGCACCACCCCGACCCCGACGCCGACCACGTCCCCGGGCACGTGCGGCACGACGAACGTCGCCCAGGGCAAGTCCGCCACGGCGTCGTCGGTCGAGAACGCGGGCACGCCCGCGAGCGCGGCCGTCGACGGCAGCACGACCACGCGCTGGTCGAGCGCGTTCAGCGACCCGCAGTGGTGGCAGGTCGACCTGGGCTCGGCGCAGCCGCTGTGCGCCGTGACGCTGCGGTGGGAGGGCGCGTACGCGCGCGCGTTCCGCGTGCTCACGTCGACGAACGCCACCGACTGGACGCCGGCCGCGACCGTCACGAACGGCGCGGGCGGCGTCCAGACCCTCGCGGTCACCGGGACGGCCCGGTACGTCCGGCTCGACCTCACGCAGCGCGCGACGGGGTACGGCTACTCGCTCTGGGAGGTGTCCGTGACGACCACGGGCGGCACCACGCCGGTCGACCCGCTGCCCGGCGGCGGCGACCTGGGCCCGAACGTGCACGTCTTCACGCCGCAGATGTCGCAGGCGCAGATCCAGGGCGTCCTCGACTCGACGTTCCAGGCGCAGGAGACCGCGCAGTTCGGGACGCGCCGCGACCAGCTCCTCTTCGCGCCCGGCACGTACGACGTGCAGGCCCACATCGGCTTCAACACCTCGATCTCGGGCCTCGGGCGCAACCCCGACGACGTGAACATCACCGGCGGCGTGTGGGCGGACGCGCAGTGGTTCGGCGGCAACGCGACGCAGAACTTCTGGCGCTCGATGGAGAACCTCAGGATCACGCCGTTCACCGGCGAGAACCGCTGGGCGGTCTCGCAGGCGGCACCCATGCGGCGCGTCCACGTCGCGGGCGACCTCGCGGTCTTCCCGTCGTCGTACGGCTGGGCGTCGGGCGGGTTCACGGCCGACTCGAAGGTCGACGGCGCCATGAGGTCCGCGTCGCAGCAGCAGTGGTACACCCGTGACTCGGCGCTCGGCAGCTGGGACGGCTCGGTGTGGAACATGGTGTTCTCGGGCGTGACGGGTGCACCGCCGCCGCACTTCCCGAACCCGTCGCACACCGTGCTCGACACCACGCCGATCAGCCGGGAGAAGCCGTACCTCTACCAGTCCGGCACCGGCACGACGTGGCAGTCGCTGTCCGTCTTCGTCCCCTCGACCCGCGTGAACGCGCGCGGCGTCTCGTGGCCGAACACGCCCGGCACCTCGATCCCGCTGAGCCGGTTCTACGTGGCGAAGCCGGGCGACAGCGCCGAGCGCATCAACGCCGCGCTCGCGCAGGGGCTGCACCTGCTGCTCACGCCCGGCATCTACGAGCTCGACAAGACGATCACCGTCGACCGCGCGGGCACCGTCGTGCTCGGTCTCGGCTACGCGACGATCGTCCCGACGGCGGGCCAGACCGCCCTGCGGGTGGGCGACGTCAACGGCGTCCGGATCGCCGGCGTGCTGTTCGACGCGGGCGTGACGAGCTCGCCGGCGATGCTCCAGGTCGGGTCGCCCGGCAACCACACCGACCGGGCGGCCGACCCGGTCTCGCTGCACGACGTGTTCGTCCGCGTCGGCGGCCGGATCCCCGGCAAGGTCACCTCGGCCATCGTCGTGAACTCCGACGACACGATCGTCGACCACGTCTGGTCGTGGCGCGGCGACCACGGCGCCGGGGTCGGCTGGACCGAGAACCCGTCGGCGTACGGCCTGGTCGTCAACGGCGACGACGTCCTGGGTCTCGGCCTGTTCGTCGAGCACTACCAGCGCGAGAACACCCTCTGGAACGGCGAGCGCGGGCGGACGATCTTCTACCAGAACGAGCTGCCCTACGACGTGCCGAACCAGGCGGCGTGGCAGAACGGCTCCCGCCGCGGCTACGCGGGCTACCGGGTGGCCGACTCCGTCACGACGCACGAGCTGTGGGGCGGCGGGGTGTACAGCTACTTCAACGTCGACCCGAGCATCGTCGTCGACAGCGGGTTCCAGGCACCGACGAGACCGGGCGTGAAGTTCCACAACATCCTGACGGTCTCCCTCGGCGGGAACGGCGTGATCGCGCACGTCGTCAACGACGCGGGCGGGGTCGCCCAGGGGACGGCCACCATCCCGGCCTACCTCGCGAGCTACCCGTGACGGTCGGCTGACGACGGTACGCGCGACCCCTCGTGCGGAGCATCCGGCCCGCCTCGTGCGGCCGGGTGCTCCGCACGGGCACGGCCCGACGGGCCGGACAGGCCTGACGGTCCGGGCGCCCCGTTCGGGTGGACCGGCGTCCGACCGGAGCCAGAGGCCGGCCGCTCCGCGGGCGCACCGTTCGACGAGCCCGATGCAGCGGCCGGTCCTAGCATGCGGCGCGTGCCTCGCCTCTACGCGACCCCGGGTCCGACCCTGCGACGACAGGTCGTCGGCGACGTCGTCGAGGTCCACCGGTCAGCCTTCCGCAGCGCGCGGGGGCTGCTCCGCCGTGCCCGTCGGGTGCGAGGTCGGACCTGGCGCAGACGCCGGGGCGGTCGCCTGGCCGTCGAGCGCGAACCGGACGGTGCGCTTCGCCGTCGACGCCTCGGTGAGCCGCACGCGGACGTGCTGCCCGACCGGCAGGTCCGTGCCCTCGACGCGTGCCCGCACCACCGGGTCGCGCAGCTGGACGACACCCGACGTGCGGTCGTCGTGCGCGTCGACGACGACCCCGTCGAACACGTCGCCCACGCGCCCGGTCAGGAGCGCGGCCTCGAGCAGGTCGAGGCACCCGCGCTCGTATTCGTTGGCGCGCCGGTCGCCGCCCGCCATGAGCCCGGGCAGGTCGGGCAGCGCGGACCGCACCCAGTCCGGCACGTCGTTCCCGGCCACGAGCGCGACGCACGTCTCGCCGACGAACCGGTCGACGAGCCGCCGCAGCGGCGCGGTCGTGTGCGCGTAGGGGGCCGCGAGCGCGGCGTGCTGCTCCTGCGCGGGCACGTCGCCGTCGAACGCGACGTACGCGGCACCGCGCAGCAGCGTCGTCGCCTCGGTGAGCAGCGCGGCGTGCGCGGG
>NZ_JAAXOY010000149.1 GCF_012396155.1 Cellulomonas septica
GGTACTACCTCGTCGACACCGACGACGTGCGCGTCCTCGCGGCGCTGCTCGCCGGGGCCGCGCTCGGGCTCGCCGGGACGTCGGTGCAGGCCGTCGCGCGTAACCCGCTCGCCGAGCCGGGGCTGCTCGGCATCACCGGCGGTGCGGGCGTCGGCGCGGTGCTCGCGACCTTCCTGCTGCCCGGGACGTCCGTGTGGGGCGTGTCCGTCGGCGCGGTGCTCGGCGCCGGGCTCACGTTCTCGCTCGTCTACGGCCTGTCGTCGCGACGCGGGCTGAGCTCCGACCGGCTCGTGCTCGTCGGCATCGGCGTCTCCGCGGCCGCGACGTCGATCATCACGCTGCTCGTGGTGCTCACGAGCCCGTGGAACACGACGATGGCCCTCACGTTCCTCTCCGGCTCGACGTACGGCCGGACCGCCGCGCAGGTGTGGCCGGTCGCGATCGCCCTCGTCGTGCTGACCCCGCTGCTCGTGCGCTGGCGGCGCGACCTCGACGTCATCGCGCTCGACGACGACGTGCCGCGCGTCCTCGGCGTCCCGCTCGAGCGGACCCGGCTGGGACTGCTCGTGGTGACCGCGCTGCTCACGGCTGTCGCCGTGTCGGCCGTCGGCGTCGTCGGGTTCATCGGGCTCGTCGCGCCGCACCTCGCCCGCGCGCTCGTCGGGTGGTCGCACGCCCGCGTCATCCCCGTCGCCGCCCTTCTGGGCGCGGTCGTGCTCAGCGCGGCCGACACCCTTGGACGGACCGTCATCGCACCTGCGCAGATCCCGGCGGGCCTGGTGGCGGCGCTCATCGGCGCGCCGTACTTCGTCTGGCTCCTCTGGCGCAGCCGCCGCGCCTGACCGCCCGCCCACGCCTGACCGCCTCGCCTGCCCTGCCGGACGCCCGATACCGACATGGCTGCCGTTCGACGACCGCAAACGGCAGCCATGTCGGTATCAACGGCAGCAGGAGTGCAAGGGGCCGCCGTGTCCATGTGACGAACACCCGGGTTTAGGCAAGCCTCACCTTCGCGTAGGGTGGCGGGCGTGACGACGACCACGACGACGGACACCACCGCCGCCGCGACCGACGCCCTGCCGTTCCGCATGTTCGCGGTGCAGGTGTCCGACGTGCAGCGCCTGTGCCCCAGCGTCCTGCGCCTCACCTTCACGGGCGAGGACCTCGACCGCTTCGCGGACAACGGGTTCGACCAGCGCATCAAGTTCTTCCTGCCGCTGCACGGCGCAGGCTACGACGAGCTGCTCTCGCTCGACGGCAGCGCCGACTGGTACGGCCGCTGGCGCGCCCTGCCCGACGACCGTCGCCACACCGTCCGCACGTACACCGCGCGCGCCGTCCGCCAGCACCGCCGCGAGCTCGACGTCGACGTCGTGCTGCACGGCGACCTCGGTCCCGCGTCCCGCTGGGCCGGCACGGCCGCTCCCGGCGACGAGCTCGTGATCCTCGGCCCCAACGCCGACGCGGTCGGCCCGCACGGCGGCGTCGACTTCGTACCCCCGGCGCGCACGGACCGCCTGCTCATCGCGGGCGACGAGACGGCGCTGCCCGCCATCGCGGGCATCCTCGAGCGGCTGCCCGCCGACGCGCGTGGCGAGGCGATCATCGAGATGCCGCACCCCGAGGACCGCCTCGACCTCGTCGCCCCCGCGGGCGTGACCGTCCGCTGGTACGGCCGCGGCGACAGCCCGCACGGCTCGCTCCTCGTCCCCGCGGTCCAGGCCGCGTGCGCGCGCATGCTCCCCGGCCAGGCCCCCGCGCCCGACGTCGTCCTCGAGGACGTCGACGTCGACGAGGGCATCCTGTGGGAGGTGCCCGTCGACTGGTCGACCGGCGCCCCGCTCGCCGAGGAGGCGCACCTCTACGCGTGGCTCGCGGGCGAGGCCGCCGTCATCAAGACGCTGCGCCGGCACCTCGTGTCCGAGTGCGGCGTCGACCGCAAGGCCGTGGCGTTCATGGGCTACTGGCGCGAGGGTCGCTGCGAGGCGAACTGACGCCTCGTCGGCCACGTCCGGCTCGCGCTCCGCGACGCTCGATCTCTGCGCGGGCGGGCCGTCGGCCGTCTCCCGATCCGGCCGGACGCGCTGACGACACCCCTACGACGCGTTCGACCCCGCCGTCACCGCCCGCACGGCCAGCGCGACCGCGGTCCGGAGGTCGGCGACGCTCTCCGGTGTGCCGGGGGGCGGGCCGCTGAGGGACCCGGCCCCGATGAGACGGTCGAAGACGAGGCCGTCGACGAACGCCACCAGGGCGTCGCCGCGTCGCTCCGCGTCCGGCACACCGGCACGGGCCAGCAGCTCGCGGGCCTGCACGCGGAACCCGACGCCGTGTGCGAGGACCGTGCGCAGCTCGGGGTGGTGCGTGGCCTCGAGCAGGCACGCGTAGCGCACGAGCGTGCGGGTGCGCCCGGTGCTGAGCCAGGCGTCGAGGACGACGGCGACCTGGGCGGCGAACGCGTCCACGTGGTCGGGCCTCAGTGCGTCGGCGAGGTCCGCCGGCTCGCCCGCCGACCCGTCGAAGCGGAGTCCCTGGTCCTCGAGCTCGGCCTGGTCCAGGTCGGCGAGCCGCTGGACGACCGCCTCGACGAGGGCCCGGCGGGTGCGGAAGTGCACCGAGGTGGTGCCCGTCGGGACCCCGGCCTGCCTGTCGACCGCGCGGTGGGTGAGCCCGCGCATCCCGGCGTCGGCGACGAGCTGGATCGCCGCGTCCGTGAGGACCGCGAAACGCGGTGGCCGTTGCTGACTCACGAGATCTCCGCCCTCCCTGGCGCTTCTACACGTGTAGTAGCCTCGATTCTACAGGTGTAGTGCTGAGGACAGGGACGGACATGCAGGAAGCACGGAGTGCGGTCGTGGTCGGCGGAGGCATCGGCGGCCTGGCGACCGCTGTGGCGTTGCGACGGGTCGGCTGGTCGGTCACCGTGCTGGAGCGCGCCGACGCGTTCGAGGAGGTCGGCGCCGGGATCAGCCTCATGTCCAACGCGATCACCTCCCTCGACGTGCTCGGTCTCGGCGACGCCGTGCGCGACGGCTCTCGTCCGCAGCTGGGGGGCGGCATGCGGACGCCCTCCGGGGCCTGGCTCTCCCGCCTCGACGGCGCGGCGGTGGAGCGGGAGCTCGGCGTCAACGCCGTCGTCCTCCCGCGCCCGCAGCTCCTCGCGCTGCTCCACGGTGCGCTGCCGGACGAGTCCGTGATCACCGGCGCGACGCCGTCGGCGCTCGTCGACGACGACCACGGCGTCGAGGTGCGCTACGCCCGCGCCGGGCAGGAGGGGACGCTCCGCCCGGACCTCGTCGTGGGCGCCGACGGGCTGCGCAGCTGGGTGCGCGCGCAGCGCTGGCCGGACGCACCGGCCCCCGTCCACGACGGGTCCACCGCGTGGCGCGCGATCACGACGGCTCCGGTCGCGCCGGTGTAGACCTGCCGCGGGCGGCCGATCTTCGTCTGCGGGTCGTTGATCATCTCGCGCCACTGGGCGATCCAGCCGGGCATGCGGCCCAGCGCGAACAGCGGCGTGAACATCGACTCCGAGAAGCCCATCGCCTTGTAGATGAGGCCGGTGTAGAAGTCGACGTTCGGGTAGAGCTTGCGCGACACGAAGTAGTCGTCGTTGAGCGCGATCTCCTCGAGGCCGCGGGCCAGGTCGAGCAGCTCGTCGTTCTTGCCGAGCGCCGAGAGCACCGCGTCGGCGCTCTCCTTCACGATCGCGGCGCGCGGGTCGTAGTTCTTGTAGACGCGGTGGCCGAAGCCCATGAGGCGGACGCCGGGCTCCTTGTCCTTCACGCGCTTCATGAACGCGGTGGCGTCGCCGCCGTTCGCCTTGATCTCGTCGAGCATCTTCAGCACGGCCTCGTTGGCGCCGCCGTGCAGCGGGCCCGACAGCGCGTTGATGCCGGCAGCGACCGACGCGTACAGGTTCGCGTTCGACGACCCGACGATGCGGACGGTCGACGTCGAGCAGTTCTGCTCGTGGTCGGCGTGCAGGATGAGCAGCTTGTCGAGGGCCTGCACGACGACCGGGTCCGGCTCGTACTGCTGGTAGGGCACCGCGAACGTCATGCGCAGGAAGTCCTCGACGTACCCGCGCGAGTAGTCGGGGTAGAGCAGCGGCTCGCCCTTCGACGTGCGGTGCACGTACGACGTGATGGTGCGCGTCTTCGCGAGGATGAGGACCGTGGCGAGCTCGACGGCCTCGGGGTCGTGCGGGTCGAGCGACTCCGGGTAGAACGTCGACAGCGCGTTGAGCGCCGACGACATGACGGCCATCGGGTGCGCGTTGCGCGGAAACGTCCCCATGAACGTGCGGAAGTCCTCGTGCACCAGCGTGTGCCGGTTGACGCGCTCCTCGAACGCCTCGAGCTCCGACGGCGACGGCAGCTCGCCGTGGATCAGCAGGTACGCGACCTCGAGGAACGAGGACTGCTCCGCGAGCTGCTCGATCGGGTAGCCGCGGTAGCGCAGGATCCCCTCGTCGCCGTCGATGTAGGTGATCTTCGACTCGCACGAGGCGGTGTTCATGAAGCCCGGGTCCACCGTGACCAGGCCCGTGTCGCGCAGGAGCGAGGAGACGACGATCCCGTCGTTCCCCTCGGACGCGGTCACGACGGGCAGGTCGCGGGACTGGCCGTCGACGATCAGCTGGACCGGCGCGGTGACGACGTCCGACATGGTGGTTCCTTCCTGCGACGACCCTGGCCCAGGGGATGCGCTGGGCGTCCGGCGGTCGGTTCGTGCGGCCTGCTCGGCCAGCTGCTCCGGCCCTCGTTGGCCAGCCTTGACGGTACCTGCGGCTAGCCTGCCGTGACCAATCCGTGACGGGACCTGGGTCCCGGTGTGACGGTCCTCACAGACCGTTCCTGACGTGGGTCATGCACCGGTGAGGCGGGCGGCCGCCTCCGCGATCCTCTCGTCTGACGCGGTCAGCGCGACCCGCACGTGCCCGGCCGCCGCGGCGCCGTAGAACGCGCCCGGCGCGACCAGGATCCCCTGCTCGGCGAGGTCGCCCACCGTCGACCAGCAGTCCTGACCGCCACCGTCCGGGCGCACCCACAGGTACAGCCCGGCGGACGAGCGGTCGACGACGTACCCGGCCTCCTCGAACGCACCGCGCAGCAGCCGGCGTCGCCGCCGGTACCGCTCGCGCTGCTCCGCCACGTGCTCGTCGTCGGCCAGGGCCGCGGTCGTCGCCGCCTGCACCGGACCCGGGACGATCATGCCCGCGTGCTTGCGGAGCTCGAGCAGCCGGGCCACCAGCGCCGGGTCACCCGCGACGAACGCCGCCCGGTAGCCCGCGAGGTTCGACTGCTTCGACAGCGAATAGACCGCGAGCAGCCCCGTGAGGTCGCCGCCCGTCACGCGCGGGTCGAGCACGCTCGGGACGCCCGACGACGCCCACGGCTCCTCCCACGCGAGCTCGGCGTAGCACTCGTCCGACGCCACCACGACCGGCCGGCCGTCACGCTCGGCGGCCGCACGCGCGGCGTCCACCACGCGACGCAGGTCCTCGACGCCCAGCACCGAGCCGTCCGGGTTGCCGGGCGAGTTCAGCCAGACGAGGCGCACGGCACCGCCGCGCGACGGGTCCGCGAGCACGGCCGCCGGGTCGTCCGTCGGGACCGGCACCGCACCCGCGAGCCGCGCACCCACGTCGTACGTCGGGTACGCCGTCGCGGGGTGCAGCACCACGTCACCGTCGCCCAGGCCCAGCAGCGACGGCAGCAGCGCGACGAGCTCCTTCGAGCCGACCGTCGGGAGCACCGCCGCCGGGTCCAGGCCCGGCACGCCGCGGCGTCGCGCGAACCAGCGCACCACCGCGTCGCGCAGGTCGGGCGTGCCGTGCGTCAGCGGGTAGCCCGGCGAGTCCGCGGCCGCGGCGAGCGCGTCACGCACCACCGCGGGCGTCGGGTCGACCGGGGTGCCGACCGACAGGTCGACGATCCCGCCCGGGTAAGCGCGCGCGCGCTCGGCGAACGGGGTGAGCGTGTCCCAGGGGAAGTCCGGCAGCGCGCCGGTGAGGAAGCCCACGCAGGTGGCGTCAGTCGCCGTGCACGCGCAGCGGCAGCGTCGCGATGATCGGGTGGTCCTTGTCGATCTCACCCATCTTCGCGGCACCGCCCGGCGAGCCCAGGTCGTCGAAGAACTCGACGTTCGCCTTGTAGTACTCGCTCCACTGCTCGGGGACGTCGTCCTCGTAGTAGATGGCCTCGACCGGGCAGACCGGCTCGCAGGCCCCGCAGTCCACGCACTCGTCGGGGTGGATGTACAGCGACCGCTTGCCCTCGTAGATGCAGTCCACGGGACATTCCTCGATGCACGCCTTGTCCTTGACGTCCACACAAGGCTCGGCGATCACGTACGTCACGGTGCGTCCTCCAACGCGCAGGGGGTCTGCCTAGTATCCCCCACATGCGAGCAGGCGTGAGGTCGTGTCCACGGCGGCGAGACCGGCGGTCGCCGCGGCCGACCTCGCGCGACGTCGTGGCGGTCGCGCGGCGGACCCGGCAGGTCGCCGCGTGAGCGTCGACTGGCGCACGCTGCGCCCCGGGGAGCGCGTCGTCGT
>NZ_JAAXOY010000015.1 GCF_012396155.1 Cellulomonas septica
CATCGCGTGCCCCCCAGCCGCCACCCCTGCCGCGGGCGTCGACGACGCCGGCGCGACGTCACGGACCGCCGCCGGGCCGTCCCGACCGCGTCGCGCGACGCAGCGAGCGTACGGCCGGTGGCTGCACGGATGGGTGGTTCTGCGGTGATTTCGCCCGGTATCCGGAGCGTTAGGAACGTCTCCTTCCCTTCAGATCGGCCACGGGGCGGCCGATGGTCCCGGTATGTTGCCGGACGCACGTGAAGACTGGACGAGCGCCCAGGGACGACTCGCAGAGGGCACGCAGGAGGACGACATGAACCCGCACGACAACGTCGCGCCGCGCGCGACCGCGCAGAACCTGACGCACGCGTTCACGGACCCGAACCCGTTCCTGTCCGAGGACCGCACGATCCTCGTCGGCGGCCGCGCGACGGCCATGCAGCGCGGGCTCAACACGACGCCGGAGCGCGCCGAGGACTGAGCCCGGGACCACCCGAGCACGACCAAGGCCCGGCCCGGAGGGGAACCCCTCCACGGCCGGGCCCCGTCGTCTGCGGCCGGCGTCGCCCGGGGCGTCGACCCGCGTCAGCCCGCGAGCGCCGCGCGGACCAGGGCGGACAGCTTCTTGCCGTCGGCGCTGAGCCCGGCACGGGCCGTCGCCTCCTTCATCACGGCACCCATGTCGCGCAGGCTGCTCGCGCCGGTGGCGGCGACGACGTCCTGCACGAGCGCGGCGAGCTCGTCGTCCGACAGCTGCTGCGGCAGGTACTCCTCGACGACGTCGGCCTCGGCCGACTCGTTCGCGGCCCGCTCGTCGGCGCCCGCGGTCGTGTAGATCTCCGCGCTCTCCCGACGCTTCTTCACCTCGCGGGCCAGCACGCGCAGCACGTCGTCCTCGGTGAGGTCCTTCTCGACGGGACCCGCCTTGGCCTCGGCGCGCACCGCGGCGACGAGCTGGCGGAGCGTGCCGGTGCGGAACGAGTCCCGCGCCTTCATGGCGGTCGTGAGGTCGGAGGTCAGGCGGTCGAGGGTCGGGGTGCTCATGCGGCCATCCTCCTCTGCGGCGGCCAGGCGCGGCGATCCGATTCACCGCCCCGGGATGCGGGTCCGCGCGCGCCGACCTAACCTCGCGGAGGCTCCGCGCGCGACGACGCACGCCGCGCCCACCGCGCACGGTCGCCGTCGACACCATCGACGAGGGGGACCGCCATGACCGTCCGACGCAGCACCCGACGTCTCGCCGCAGGGCTCCTCGCCGCGGCGCTGGTCGTCGCCGCCCCGGCCGCCGCGACCGCGCACGGCGGTGGTCACGGCGGTGGTCACGGGCCTGGGGGCGGGCACGGGCACGACCGGCCGACGAGCTACCTGCTCGACCCCGTCGGCCCGGCGGCCGACGACATCTACCCCGAGGGCGTCGCGGTGCACGGCGAAGACTTCTACGTGGGCAGCACGACCGACGGCACGGTCTACCGCGGCGACCTCGACGACCCGACGGCGACGCCGTTCCTGGCCGGTGGCGCCGACGGCCGCACGTCCGCGGTCGGCATGAAGTCGGACGGCCGCACGCTCGTCGTCGCCGGCGGGGCGACCGGGCGCGTCTTCGCGTACGACGTCCGGACGCGCGCGCTCGTCGGCTCGTGGCTGGTCGCGCCGACCGGTGCGCCGACGTTCGTCAACGACGTCGCGATCAGCCCGCGCGGCGACGTGTATGCGACCGACTCGCAGCGGCCGTACCTGTACCGGATCGACGCACGCGACCTGCGGGAGACCGCGTCCGAGCGGACGCTGCCGGTGTTCCTCGACTTCACGGGGACCGCGCTGCGGTACCAGCCCGGCTTCAACGTCAACGGCATCGCGATCTCGCAGGACGGACGCACCGCGGTGCTCGCGCAGTCGAACACCGCGACGCTGTTCGCCGTCGGGCTGCGCGACCGCAGCGTCGCAGCGATCGACCTCGGCGGCGCGACGGTCGCGGGCGACGGCCTCGTGCTGAAGCACCGCACGCTGTGGGCCGTCGAGCGGCAGGGTGACGTGGGGTACGTCGTGCGGGTCGACCTGGACCGGTCGCTGCGCTCCGGGACGGTCGTCAGCCGCACCACCGACCCGTCGTTCGACGACCCCACGACCGCAGCGCTCGTCGGGCGGTCGCTCCTGGTCGTGAACAGCCAGTTCGGGGAGCGCGCCGCGGGTGAGGCACCGGGTCCGTTCACGGTCTCGCGGGTGCCCGCGCCGTAGCGTCGGAGCCTCCGGACGCGTCGGAGGCGTCGGTACCGGGACCCCGGACCTCCGGCCCGGAGGGGCCTGCGGGGCCGCGACGTACGGTGGTCGGGTGACCGAGACAGCACCCGTCGGCCCCGACCACCCCGTGCCCGACCCCGCCGAGATCCGCGCGCTCATGACGGACCTGCGGCGCCTCGTGCTCACGTACAAGTTCGGGATCGACGAGGTCATGACGAAGCTCTCGATCCTGCGCGAGGACTTCAAGCACATGCGCGACTACAACCCCGTCGAGCACGTCGGCTCCCGGCTGAAGTCGTTCGAGTCGATCCTCGCGAAGTGCCGTCGCAAGGGCATCCCGCTCACGCCCGACGCCATCCGCGAGCAGATGTTCGACGTCGCGGGCGTGCGCGTGACGTGCTCGTTCGTGTCCGACATCTACCGCGTGCGCGACATGCTCGTCGGGCAGTCCGACCTGACACTGCTCGAGGAGCGCGACTACATCGCGCACCCCAAGCCCAACGGCTACCAGTCCCTGCACCTCATCCTGCAGGTGCCCGTGTTCCTGTCCGACCGCGTCGAGGACGTCGTCGTCGAGGTCCAGCTGCGCACCATCGCGATGGACTTCTGGGCGAGCCTCGAGCACAAGATCTTCTACAAGTACCACCGGCAGGTGCCGCAGCACCTCATGGACTCCCTGCGTCTCGCCGCCGACGTCGCCGCGTCGCTCGACGCGTCGATGGAGCGGATCCACGACGAGGTGAAGGCCATGACGGCCGACGACGACGCCACCCGCGCCGACACCGACCCGCTCGGGCCGGAGGAGGCGATCCTGCGCGGCTTCTGGCGCACCGCCGAGGCCGCGGAGGCGGACCGCCAGCACCTCGACGGCTGAGCTCCGGCTGCCCGTCAGGGGAGGCGGGCACCGTCCGGGACGCCGAGGGCGTCGTAGGCCAGCACGTGCGGGGTGCCGAGGCGGCTCGCGTGGAACAGGACCTCGGCGTTCTCCTCGACCGCGACGGCGACCTTGAACGCGAGCTTCAGCGAGACGCCGACCGCGAGCAGCCCGTGGTTCGCCCAGACGACCGCGTCGACGTCGTCGCCCATGAGGGCCGCGCTGCGCTCCCCGAACGCGGCGCACGTCGAGAACTCGAACGGCATGACCGGGACGGGGCCCTTGGCGTACAGGACCATGTTGAGCAGGACGGGGTCGATCGTGCGGCCGAGCGCGCCGAGGACGTTCACGAACGTCGACTCGGTGTGCACGATCGCCTGGACGTCGGGCCGGCGACGGTAGTGCGCGAGGTGGACGGGCAGCTCGGTCGACGGGAGCAGGTCGCCCTCGACCACGGTGCCGTCGAGGTCGACGACGAGCATGTCGTCGGGGTGCATGGCGTCGTAGCGGACGTCGGACGGGGTGATGACGATGCCCTCGAAGCCGTCGTCGCCGTGCACCCGGACGCTGATGTTGCCCTGGGTGTTGAAGTTGAGGCCCGCCCGCACCGACTCGCGGCAGTAGTACAGGATCTCGTCGCGCAGCGCCTGGCCGGCCCTCGACCGCGTGCCGGTGCGGGTCATCGTCGTCTCGCCTTCGCCGTCGTCGTGAAACCTTTCAAGCCGACTTTCCCAGTCCGACGTCACCCGTCTGCGGGACGAATGTCCTGAACTCGCGCGCGGCAGCCGCCGGTGCGCTAGAAACACCGCGTGCTCACCATCGCGGCCGCTGCCGCCGCAGCCCCACCCGACCCCGGGTTCCCGCCGGGCGCCGTCGCGCTCGTGGTGGTGTTCGTCGTCGTCGCGATCGTGATCTCCCTCATCCCGCGACGCGACGGCGGAACGCGGCGGACGGGGACGGACGCGCACCGCTCCTCCGTGCACGCCGGGGGCGGCGACGACGGGTGGTCCGGCGGTGTCGACGGCGGCGGCTCGGATGGCGGCGGGGGCGGGGACTAGGCGAGGTCGATCGCTACCTGGTCCCCGGCGTGGACGAAGCCCAGACCCGCAGCGGCACGCCGGGAGGCGACGTTGTCCACCCGGCACCTCCACTGCGGCACGAGACCCGCGTCCAGCGCGTGGGTGGCAGCCACGCTCGCGACTGCGGAGCCGAGGCCTCGACGCCGCGCACCGGCGGCCACCGCCACCCCGAGGTGCGCGAGCGCACCGCCCCAGACCTCGTATCCCGCGGCGGTCTCCGGCTGACCGTGCCGATCGCGGGCCGTCCACCGCGAGCGCATCGCGAGGAGACCGCTCGCGTCCCGCTCCTCGGCCGAGCAGCGCACGACGCCCATGGTCGGGTCCTCGAGATGCGTCATCCGGGGAGTGTGGCAGGCGAGCGCACCGCTCCGGTCTCCGCGACGTCGGAGGCGCCGACCTCGTCTCGGACGAGATCGGCCTCGACGTAGACAGCGACGCGCGGTGGGCCGTCGAGGTGCGAGCGCCACTCGATGAGGAGCGCGCGCATCGTCGGGTCCTGCTCGACGCGGAGCTGGTCGGCGTCGTAGGTGGCGCGGTCGGCGTACTCCATGATCTCGACGAACACCGCAGCGTCGTCGAGCGACCACTGCAGACGGGTCCGGATCCCGCCCGGCTCCTCGTAGACCGGCCGGGCGCGCGCCAGGAACGCCTCCAGGTCGGCGCGCGTCGTCCGGAGCCGGCCGTGAAGGTAGAGGGTGATCACGACCCGATGCCGGCGGAGACGTCGAGCAACGGGTGCCGGCCGTGCACCCAGCCCACGAACGGCTCACGGCCGTCGGCGACCTGCAGCCCGGCGACCAGGTGCGACGCGCGCGCACGACTCACCGGCCGAGCCCGGTCGGCACGCTGTCGCAGCGCGAGCAGGAGGTCGGGCTGGTCGGCCGCCGGCAGCATCGAGACCGCGAACACCGTCTGACGCCACGCGTGCGCGAGGTCGGCGCGCAGCCGCGGGTTGTGCTCGGCAGCCCCGACCTTGTCGAGGACGACGAGCACGGCGTCGAACGTCCGCTCGGCCTGCGCCGCCCAGCCCTCCTGCGGACGCCAGCCGAGCCGCACAAGCGCCGCGAGGTTGTGGGTCGTGAGGACGAGGGACTGCTCGACGACCCGGCCGTTGCACACGACGCACCACCGGTGCTCGGGCGTCGCGCGGTCACGGGCCAGCGTCGAGAACGAGCCCCGACGGTCGTGCGCCGTCGCGACCGTGGACCAGGCCGACGACGGGATGCCGTAGTACCGCGCGTAGCGCGAGCCGTCGAGCAGGCCTTGGGCGGCGAGGAACGCGTCGGCGAACTTGGTGGAGAACCGGCCCTGGAAGATGTCCGCCGCGACCAGCTCCGTGAACACGGCGCCGAGCCCACCGGCACGCGCGAGCGCGTCGAGCTCCGCCACGACCGGGTTCGGCAGCATGGTGCCCGGCCACGTCCGCGTCGAGAGGTCGGCAAAGCGCACGATCGTCGCGACGTGGTCGTCGCCCCGACAGGTGGACCGCTCGTGGGCGACGGCCGCGACCCAGGGCAGTTCGTCGGTCCGCACCTGGTGCGCCAGGTCGAGCAGGAGGAGGCTGCGCCGTCGGCGGAACGCGGCATAGGTGCGCGCGACGAGCCTGCGCAGCACGGGGTCGGCGACGTCGCGTGCGATCACCTCGCCCGTGAGCTCCGGGAGGAACCCCGCGAGCACCTCCGAGGAGCCGATGACGCCGCGCTCCAGCAGGTCGTCGATCGTGCCCGCGCGAGCGCGCGACGTCTGGCGCGTCGCGGCGGGCGGCACCGGGGTTCCTGCCGGCACGTCCCAGCGCGACGCCTCGCGCTGGTCGACCGGGTGCTCGAACGCCTCCGGCTCACGGATGCCCCGGGACGGCTCGACGTCCGTGAGCCGCGCGGCGACGACCGAGGTCAGCACGTCGGAGGTCGGGCGTGCGGCGATCTCCGCCTGCGCGGTCCGCAGCGCGACGTGGTCCGGGCTTCCCGGCACGCCACGCTTCGCGACCAGCGCGCGCACGGCGTGCTCGACCCTGGCGTTGCGCCACGGCGACTCGCCCGCCACGGCGCGCTCGAGCTCGATCCTCAGGATCGTCGCGGGGTGCTTCGGGTTCCGGTGCTTGCGGTTGAGCGTGTGCCGCGCCGCGAGGTCGGCGTACTCGCGGAGCAGCGCTCGCGAGTCCTCCAACCAGCCGTCGGGGCGGAGCGAGTCGAGGCGCTCACCGTCGGAGGTCCGCAGCCAGTGTGCGACGAGGCGGTCGGTGAAGGGCGCCCAGACGCCGAGGGCCTCGTTCATCTCGCGCACGTGCGGCGAACCGCCGTGGGCGTCGAGCCGCGTGCGCGCCTCGCCCGCGGTCACGACCCAGACGTCGTCGGAGGCCGCCGGGTCGACGACCACCTCGCGCGGCACGAAGCACAGCTGGTCGGCGTACGGCCGCAGCTGGGCGACGAGCGACGCGGCGCTCTCGATCCGACCGGCACGGACGAGCCAGGCGACCGTGAGGAGTGCCGCGTGCTCCGGGAGGTCGACCGCGTAGCTCCCGTCGTCGAGCCGCTCCCACAGCCTGCGCAGGCCGCTCTCGCCGAGGTGGTGCTCGAAGACGGCGCGACGGTCAGGTGGCAGACCGGCGTCGCGCGCGGCGACGGTCTCCTGCGTCGTGAGGGGCCCACCGGCGGCTGCGGCGCCAGTGGCGAATCCCCCGCGGATGACCTCGGGTGTCACCCAGACGGGCAGGTCGCGGACCGGGTCTCGTCGGCCGATGCGGAGCGCGCCGCTGCGCATGCCGTCGAGGACGGCACCCCACGACCGCGCACGGTCGCCGGCGCGTCCACGCGTCCCCGCGTCGGGGTGGCTCGCGGCGGTGCGCTGCGCCTGCGCCCACTGGTGCAGGACGTACGACTCGCTCACGGTGACCCCCTTGATGGCCAGCGCGGCGGGTGCTGCCCCCGCTCCCTCCGGGTCCAGAGCCCGGTGCTCTGCTGATGAGCTACACGCTGAGGTGGCGATGCTAGCCAGACGGCGCGGCTGGTCGGAGCGAAATCCACAGCGTCACCCTGTCGGCTCCGGGATCTCTCGCCGCCCCCTCGCGCTCTGTGAGGTTGCGTGGGTCCAAGGGCCCGTCGCGGGCCTCGGACGTGCACGGATGCTGGTCGCAGCACCGTTCGTCCCCCACAGGAGTCCACTCCGATGCGCACCTCTCCTCCGCCCGCCCTCGGCCGGGTCGTCGTCGTCGGCGCCGGCATGGTCGCCCACCGCCTCGTCGCCGGTCTGCTCGACCGGGCACCCAACGACGGCTGGCACGTCACCGTCGTCGGCGACGAGCCGTGGGTCCCGTACGACCGCGTCCACCTGTCCGAGCTGCTGACCGCCGACCGCACGCCCGCGGACCTCGCGCTCGAGCCGGGCGTGTGGGAGGACCCGCGCACGACGCTCCTCACGGGTGACGCCGTCGACAAGCTCGACCGGGACGCGCAGACGGTGACGACGCGGTCCGGCGTCGTGCTGCCCTACGACCAGCTGGTCCTCGCGACGGGCTCGTGGGCCTGGACCCCGCGCACCGAGGGCACCGACCTGCCGGGCGTCTTCCGGTACCGGACGCTCACCGACCTCGACGAGCTGCGCGAGTGGGTCGCCGACCGGTCGGCGGTCCTCGGGCGGCCGCTGCGCGGTGCGGTCGTCGGCGGTGGTGTGCTCGGGCTGGAGGCCGCGGCGGCGCTGCAGCACCTCGGCGCGAGCGCGACGGTGGTCGAGTTCGCGGACCACCTGATGAACGTGCAGCTCGACGCGGGCGGTGGCGAGGCGCTCCGGGTGCTCGTCGACGGGCTCGGGATCGACGTGCGCACCACGACCGGCTGCACGGGCCTCGCGGCGGCCGACGACGGCGCGGTCGCGACCATGCGGCTGTCGACCGACGACGAGATCCCTGCGGACGTCGTCGTGTTCTCGACGGGTGTGCGGCCCCGCGACCGGCTCGCGCGCGAGTCCGGCCTCGCGATCGGCGAGCGCGGCGGTGTCGTCGTCGGCGCGTCGTGCCGCACGTCCGACCCGGCGATCTGGGCGATCGGCGAGTGCGCGTCGTTCGAGGGCGAGTGCACCGGGCTCGTCGCGCCGGGCAACGCGATGGCCGACGTGGTCGTCGACCGGCTGCTCGGCGGACCGCGGCTGTACACGCCGGCTCCCGAGGGCACGAAGCTCAAGGGCGTCGGCATCGACGCGGCGAGCTTCGGCGACGTCCTCGCGCTCACGCCCGGCGCGCTCGAGGTCACGTTCACCGACCCCGTCGCGCGGACCTACCGCAAGCTCGTCGTGTCCGACGACGCCCGCACGCTGCTCGGCGGCGTCTTCGTCGGCGACGCTGCCCTGTACCCGCAGCTGCGCCCGATGCTCGGCCGACCGCTCGGCGCCGACCCGTCCGCGTTCCTCGCACCCGAGGGCGGCGCGCCCGACACCGGCGCCGACCTGCCCGACGACGTCGTCGTCTGCTCGTGCACCAACGTCACCGCCGGGACCGTGCGCGAGGCCGTCACCGAGCACGGCTGCACGACCGTCGGCGAGGTCAAGGCGTGCACCAAGGCCGGCACGGTCTGCGGCTCGTGCGTCCCGGTGGTGACCAAGATCGTCAACGCGCAGCTCGAGGCGTCGGGCATCGAGGTCTCGCGGGCCATGTGCGAGCACTTCGCGATGCCGCGCGCCGAGCTCTACGCGCTCGTCGCCGCGGGCGCGCTGCGAACGTTCAGCGAGATCGTCGCCGCGCACGGCACCGGCCGCGGGTGCGCCGTCTGCAAGCCGGTCGTCGCGTCGATCCTGTCCTCGCTGCGCGCCGGGCACGTGCTGGAGCGCGAGCACGCCGGCCTCCAGGACACCAACGACCACGTCATGGCGAACCTGCAGAAGGACGGCACCTACTCCGTCATCCCGCGCGTCCCGGGCGGCGAGATCACGCCGGAGAAGCTGGTGGCCCTGGGCGAGGTGGCGGCGGAGTTCGGCCTCTACACGCGCATCACCGGCGCGCAGCGGATCGGCATGTTCGGCGCGCGCATCGACCAGCTCCCGGCGATCTGGCAGCGGCTCATCGACGCCGGGTTCGAGTCCGGGCAGGCCTACGGCAAGTCGCTCCGCGCCGTGAAGTCGTGCGTCGGGTCCGCGTGGTGCCGGTTCGGCGTCCGTGACTCCGTGAGCATGGGCATCCTGCTGGAGAACCGCTACCGCGGGCTCCGGACGCCGCACAAGTTCAAGGTCGGCGTCTCCGGGTGCGCGCGCGAGTGCGCCGAGGCGCGCGGCAAGGACGTCGGCGTCATCGCGACCGCGGGCGGCTGGAACGTGTATGTCGGCGGCAACGGCGGGGCCAACCCCCGGCACGCCGACCTGCTCGCCGAGGACCTCACCGACGACACGCTCGTCGCCGTCATCGACCGGTTCCTCGCGCTCTACGTCCGCCGCGGCGACCGGCTCCAGCGGACCGCGCCGTTCGTCGCCGAGTACCCCGGCGGGATCGAGGCGCTGCGGGCCGTCGTCGTCGACGACAGCGAGGACATCGCCGCCGAGCTCGAGGCCGACATCGCGGCGCACGTCGACGACTACCGCGACGAGTGGGCCGCCGCGCTCGAGGACCCCGACAAGCTCGACCGGTTCACGGCCTTCGTCAACGCCCCCGCCTCGCACGACCCCGACCTCGCGTACACGCCGCTGCGCGGGCAGGTCCGCCCCGCCGAGCCCGGCGAGGTCGCGCACCACGACCCGCGCGTCGCGCGCACGCTCACCCTGGAGGTGACCCGGTGACCGCCACCGCCCTCAGCACCGACGTCTGCGCGCTCGACGCCCTGGTCCCCGAGCGCGGGGCCGCCGCCCTCGTCGACGGCACGCAGGTCGCGCTCTTCCGGCTCGCCGACGACACCGTCCTCGCCGTGCAGAACCGCGACCCCTTCGCCGGGGCGAACGTCGTCGCGCGCGGCATCGTCGGGTCCGTCGGCGACACCCCGACCGTCACCTCTCCCATGCACAAGCAGGTGTGGGACCTGCGCACGGGCGAGTGCCTCGACACCGGCGGCAAGACCCCGAAGGACGCGTCGCCCGACCTCGCGACCTGGCGAGTGGACGTCCGCGACGGCCGGGTGGTCGTCGCGCCGTGATGACACGGCTGACCGTGGCGATGTCTCACTCGCTCGACTGGAGTCGCGCGGCGACCGCCTCCACCCACGCGCGCAGGCGACGAGCGTGCGGCCCTGGGACGCCGGCGAGGTCCAGGCGTTCCAGCACGACCGACGGATCCAGGAGCCCGGCGCGCAGCAGCGCATGCACGAACTCCAGGTCCTTCTCGCGGTACGCGGCGAGCTTGGACACCGCGAGGTCGTGCCGGTCGAGGCACAGAGCACGTCCCGGTGCCGACGACAGCGACTCCCACTGCACCAGCCGGTCCTGCCACCCGCCAGGCAGGACGACGAGGCCGTCGATCTCGACGCCTTGGGCGTAGTACCCGTACATCTGGTGAAAGCCCGAGTCCTCGCCGATCGCACCGTCGACAGCCAGGGCCTTGTCAGCGGCGTCCACGCCGAGAAACGCGACGTCCGCCTCGATGGACCCGACCGCTTCATCGGGAAGATCGTCCTCGTCGAACGACCCCAGGATGGACTGCGACCCGACGATGACGATGTCTGTCGTGCTCGTGATCGTGGATGCAGCTCGAAGGATGTGAGCCAGGTCGGACCGCTTCACCGGGCTGCGCCGAGAGCAGCGAGCCGTTCGTCCTCTGTCAGGACACCGGCGAACGGTGAGTTCTGTCGCAGCTCGCGCGAGCGCTGCGACGGCGACGTCAGCGCCAGCAGCAGCTCGTCGAGCGGTCCGTCGAGCAGCCGCTGCCACTGGTTCAGCCACTGCGCCGGGCGGCCGCGAGTGTGCCTGGTGCGCATGAGAGCGAGGTTCTCGCGGGCGAGCCCGACGAGCTCAGGGTGAAGGACGAGCTTCCCGGCGGTCGCGAACGCCAGGTAGAGCGAGCGGCGCTGGTCCGCGGACAGTCGCTGCGTCGAGTACCGCAACCGGTCCACGTCTGACCGACGGACCCGTCGGTGGGCGCCCGACATCTCGTAGGGCAGGTCGCCGCGCTCGGTCAGGTTCACGACGTGCTGCCGCGACGCGCCCAGCAGACGAGCGACCTCCCCAGTGGTGAGGAGCTCATCCACCTCGTCCCAGGAGGGTTCTGACACCGCACGCATGGATCCACGCTAGGGCGGTAACCGCTAAAAACACAACTCCCGAGCGTGCCTCTTGTGTTTCTTGCGTCTGCTCAGCCGCTCAGAGATCAGTCCGCCGACGCTCCAGCCGCACGACGATCGCCTTCGAGACCGGGGTGTTGCTGTCGAGCGCGGTGCTCCTGAGCGGGACCAGGACGTTCGCCTCGGGGAAGTACGCCGCCGCGCAGCCGCGTGAGGTCGGGTAGGCGACGACGCGCAGGTCGGGCAGGACGCGGTCGGGCTCGCCCGGCCACTCGCTGTGCACGTCCACGCGGTCGCCGTCGGCGAGGCCCAGGTCCGCGAGGTCGTCGGGGTTCACGAGGACGACGTCACGCCCCCGACGGATGCCGCGGTAGCGGTCGTCGAGGCCGTACATCGTGGTGTTGAACTGGTCGTGCGCGCGGACGGTCTGGAGGATCAGCCGCCCCGGCGGGCACTCGACCGGCACGAGGTCGTTCACGGTGAGGTGCGCCTTCCCGCTCGGCGTCGGGAAGGTGCGCGAGTCGCGCGGGCCGTGCGGGAGGACGAACCCGTCGCGCTGCCGGATGCGCGTGTTGAAGTTGTCGAAGCCCGGAACGACGCGCGTGATGGAGTCGCGGATCGTGTCGTAGTCGCGCTCGAAGCCGGCCCAGTCGACGGGCCAGTCGTCGCCCAGCACGGCCCGGGCGAGGCGCGTCACGATCGAGATCTCCGAGAGCAGCAGCGGCGACACCGGCGGGAGCGGTCCGTGCGTGGCGTGCACCGCGCAGACCGAGTCCTCGACGGACACGAACTGCGGACCCGTGTCCTGCAGGTCGAGGTCCGTGCGGCCGAGCGTCGGGAGGATGAGCGCCTCCGCCCCCGTGACGACGTGCGACCGGTTGAGCTTCGTCGACACCTGCACGGTCAGGTCCGTGCCCCGCACCGCCGCCTCCGCCGCGCGGGTGTCGGAGATCGCGCCGACGAAGTTGCCGCCGAGCGAGAACCAGACCTTGACGTCGCCGCGCTGCATCGCCTCGACGCACGCGACCGAGTCCAGCCCGTGGCGGCGCGGTGGTTCGAACGCGAACTCCGCGGCCAGCGCGTCGAGGAACGCGTCCGGCGGTCGCTCCCAGATGCCCATCGTCCGGTCGCCCTGCACGTTGCTGTGCCCGCGGATCGGCGACGCACCCGCACCCGGCTTGCCGATGTTCCCGCGCAGCAGCAGGAGGTTGACGATCTCCTTGATGGTGTCGACGCCCTTGCGTTGCTGCGTCAGGCCCATCGCCCAGGTGACGATGACGCGGTTCGCCGCGAGGTAGCGGTCGGCGAGCTCGTCCATCTCCGCGACCGTGAGGCCCGTGGCCGTCAGGACCTCCTGCTCGTCGAGGTCCGCGAGGTGACGACGGAGGTCGTCCAGGCCGAGCGTGTGCGCGTCGAGGAACGCGTGGTCGAGCACCTTGCCGGGCGCGCGGTCCTCCGCCTCCAGCACGCGCTTCGAGACCCACTGCAGCAGCGCCATGTCGCCGCCGCTGCGGATCTGCAGGAACTGGTCCGCGATGTCGGTGCCGCGCCCGACGGCCCCGCGCAGCGTCTGCGGGTTCCGGAACCGCTTCAGCGACGCCTCGGGCAGCGGGTTGACCGCGACGACCGTCGCGCCGTGCCGCTTGGCGTCCTCGAGCGCGGTGAGCATGCGCGGGTGGTTCGTGCCCGGGTTCTGGCCCATGACGACGATGAGGTCGGCCTGCGCGAAGTCGGCGTACGTGACGGTCGACTTGCCGATCCCGATCGTCGCGCCCAGCGCCGAGCCCGTGGACTCGTGGCACATGTTCGAGCAGTCGGGCAGGTTGTTGGTGCCGAACGCCCGGACGAAGAGCTGGTAGACGAACGCCGTCTCGTTCGCGGCGCGGCCGCTCGTGTAGAACGCCGCCTGGTCCGGCGAGTCGAGGCCGCGCAGCCGGTCCGCGACGATCCGGAACGCGTCCTCCCACGTCACGGGCACGTAGTGGTCGCTGCCCGCCGGCTTGTGCACCGGCTCGACGAGCCGTCCCTGCGCGCCGAGCCAGTACTCCGACTTGTCGCTCAGGTCCGTGAGCGAGTGCTCCGCCCAGAACGACGTCGGGACCGTCAGCTGCGTCGCCTCCCAGCTCACCGCGCGGGCGCCGTTCTCGCAGAACTCCGCCATGCCGCGGTGGTCCGGGTCCGGCCACGCGCAGCTCATGCAGTCGAAGCCGTCCTTCTGGTTGAGCTTCGTCAGCAGCCGCAGCGCGCGGGCCGCGCCCATCTCCCCGACCGCGTACGACATCGCGTTCGACACCGACGGCAGGCCGACGGCCCACGACGCGGGCGGGTGCACCTGCGTCGAGGGCGCGGTGGCCGGGTCGACGACGGGCGGTCGACGTGTCATCGGGCGGCCGCCTCGACGGGCTGCGGCCGGACGGGGGCCGGGAGGGCGTCGGCCGACGACGGCGGGGCGCCGGTCGACGGCGCGACCACCCGCTCCGCACCCGCGTAGACGACCATCGACGGCCCGCGCAGGAACCCGACGAGCGTCATCCCCGCCGACCGCGCGAGATCCACGGCCAGCGACGACGGCGCCGAGACCGCCGCGAGGAACGGGATCCCCGCCATCCCCGCCTTCTGCGTGAGCTCGAACGACGCACGCCCGGACACCATGAGGACGGTCCCGCGCAGCGGCAGCCGGCCCGCGACCAGCGCCCACCCGACGACCTTGTCGACCGCGTTGTGCCGCCCGACGTCCTCGCGCAGCACGAGCAGGTCGCCGGTGCGCCCGTCGAACAGCGCGGCGGCGTGCAGGCCGCCCGTCTTGGCGAACACGTCCTGCTGCTCGCGCAGCCGGTCGGGGAACGTCGCGAGCAGCGCGGGCGGAACGACGAGGTCGTCGCCGTCGACGGTCCAGCACGAGTGCGTCCGGACGGCGTCGATGCTCGACTTGCCGCACAGCCCGCAGGCCGACGTGCTGAGGAACTGCCGCTCGAGTCCGGCGTCGGGGGCGGGGACGCCGTGGCCGAGCGTCACGTCGAGGACGTTGTACGTGTTCTCCCCGTCGATGGTCGCACCCGCGCAGTACCGGGCCGCGGCGACGTGCTCCCGACGCGAGACGACGCCCTCCGACACCAGGAACCCCTGCGCGAGCTCGACGTCGTGCCCGGGCGTGCGCATCGTGACGACGAGCGACCGGCCGCCGACGCGGATCTCCAGCGGCTCCTCGGCGGCGAGCAGGTCCTCGACGTGGCGTGGCGGCCCGTCGACGGTGATCCGGGTGACCCGGGTGCGGACCGCGATCCTCGACATCGCCCCATCATCGCGCCGCGAGGCGCCCGACGGAGAGCCCTTCGCGCCGAGGTCCGGGCCCGTTCAGCCCGACGTCGCGGTCAGACGTCCGCGACCAGGCGGTCCCACAGCGCCTGCGCCTCCGCCGGGCGGCCGGACTCGTCGAGCCAGCTCGCGGCGGTGCCGGCGGCGGAGTGAACGAGCGACGTCTCCCCGGCGGCGCGGGCGCGCAGCGCGGCGGACTCGAGCGCGGCGAC
>NZ_JAAXOY010000150.1 GCF_012396155.1 Cellulomonas septica
GACGGCGGCACCGGGCCGCCGTGCACGGGGCTCTGCGACGGGATCGGCGAGTACACGGGCTGGCCCGGCGCACCGGGCGGCCCTGCCTGCGGCCCGACGGCGCGGTAGGGCGGCAGCGGCCGCGTCGGCTCCCCTGCGGGCGGGCGGTAGGACTCGCTCACGTCATTGCCTCCACATGGTCACCGTGTCGCGCACGGGCACCGTCACGCGGGCGCCTTCGCGGCACCTGGTCGGTTCATCGGCGGGCGGGACGCCCGACTTGAGCGGTCCGCACCCGCTGGGCGGGCACGGGGTGCGCGGGCGTCAGGCGACGACGCGCAGGATCTCCTCGATCGAGGTCAGGCCCATGGCGACCTTCTGCCAGCCGTCGTCGCGGAGCATGAGCATCCCCTGCTTCGTCGCGGTCGCGTTGATCTCCGCCGACGACGAGTGGGCCACGGCGTGACGCTCGATCTCCTCGGTGACCCGCATGACCTCGTGCAGCGCGATGCGGCCCTTGTATCCCGTCTTCGAGCAGGTCACGCAGCCGACCGGGCGCATGAGCTCGGGGACCGGCTCGCCCGGCACCCACGGGAACCGGGCCGCCTCGAGCTCGCCCGGCTTGGGCGTGTACGGCTCCTTGCACTTGCTGCACAGCTTGCGCGCGAGCCGCTGCGCGACGACGCAGTCCAGCGCCGACCCGACGAGGAACGGCTCGATGCCCATCTCCGTCAGACGCGTGATGGCCGACGGCGCGTCGTTGGTGTGCAGCGTCGACAGCACGAGGTGACCGGTGAGGGCCGCCTCGATCGCGATCTGCGCGGTCTCGTGGTCGCGGATCTCACCGAGCAGCACGACGTCGGGGTCGGACCGCAGGATCGAGCGCAGCGCCGAGGCGAACGTCAGGCCCGCCTTCGGGTTGACCTGCACCTGGTTGATGCCGGAGAGCCGGTACTCGACCGGGTCCTCGACCGTGATGACGTTGATCTCCGGCTTCGACACCGCGTTGAGCGTCGCGTACAGCGTCGTCGACTTGCCCGACCCCGTCGGGCCGGTGACGAGGATCATCCCGTAGGGCTTGGTGTACGACTCCTGGTACGTCGCGTAGTTGTGCTCGAGGAACGACAGGTCGCGCAGGTCGAGGCTCGCCGTCGAGTTGTCGAGGACACGCATGACGATCTTCTCGCCCCACACCGTCGGCAGCGTCGCGACGCGGAGGTCGATCTTGCGGCCGTTGTGCACCACCGACATGCGGCCGTCCTGCGGCTTGCGCTTCTCCGCGATGTCGATGTCGCTCATGATCTTCACGCGGCTGATGACGCCGCCCTGGATCTGCTTGGGCGAGCGCTGCACCTCGTGCAGCACGCCGTCGATCCGGTACCGGACCCGCAGGTCGTGCTCGGTGGGCTCGATGTGGATGTCGGAGGCGCGGTCCGTGATCCCCTGCGTCACCAGCAGGTTGACGTAGCGGACGATCGGCGCGTCGTCGTCGACGAAGTCGCCCATCTTCGAGAGGTCCGCCTCGGGTGCGGCGACCTCCTCCTCGAACGCCGACGAGAGGTCCTCCATCTCGTCGTCCGCGCGGCAGAAGCGGTCGATCGCGCGCGTGAGGTTGTCGTACGTGGCGATCACGGGGACCACGGGCATGCCGGCCATGGTGCGGACGTCGTCGACCGCCATCACGTTGCCCGGGTCGGCGGTCGCGAGCACGATCGCGCCGTTCTCGATCGCGATCGGCAGCACCACGTACCGACGGCACAGCGTCGCCGGCACGAGCGAGACGGCGGCGCGGTCGACGGGGTGCTCGTCGAGGTCGACATACTGCATGCCGACCTGCGAGGCGAGGGCCTTGACGAGCTGGCCCTCGGTCAGGACACCGAGCTCGACGAGCGTCCGGCCGAGGGACTGGCCGCGGGTCATGGTCTCGTCCAGCGCGGCGAGGAGCTGCGCCTCCGTGACCAGGCCCTCGTCGAGCAGGATCTCGCCCAGCTGCTTCACGCGCGCACCTCCCGGTCAGGCCTGCCTCGCGCAGGACCTCTGACCGTCCATCGGCACGCCCGGGCCCGGTCCTGAGGAGTCGTGGCGACTGTGACAGACCGTCGCAGGCCACCGTGCACCGGACGACCGTGCGCAGGACGGCCGGGCACCCGCTCGTCAGGCGGGAGGCGCGGCCTCCAGGCGCTCCTCGAGCGCGCGCGCCATCGCGTCGACCGGCCCGGGACGCCCCGTCATGAGGCGCACCTGCTCGACCGCCTGGTGCAGCAGCATCCGCTCCCCCGTCACCGCGACGCCCGTGCACCAGATCGTCCCGCGCCTGCGCGACCTGTACCACCGGCTCACGGGCGGCCACCGCGACGCCGAGGTCGAGGAGGACGAGGACGCGCCGCTCGTCATCAACGCGGGTCACTCCGCGCTGCCCGAGGTCGAGCCGCCCAAGAAGAAGACCCGCCTGCTCGGCCGGCGCAAGCGTGCCGACCAGCTCGACGACGCCGACCCGGACCGCCTCGACGCGTACGTGGGCGACGAGGCCTTCGAGCGCGCGGCCGTCGTCGAGGCGCTCGCCGGGGAGGCCGAGCCGTCGCCCGTCACCGAGCCCACCGCCGTCGTCCCGGCACCGCGTCCGCCCGCGGAGCTGCGCGCCCCCGAGCCCCGCGGCGTCCCGCGCGGCGAGCAGCCGATGCTCGAGGGCGACGTCCTCTACACGCTCCCGAACGAGGACGCGCTCGCCAAGGGCGCGCCGCACAAGGTGCGCTCGGCCGCGAACGACCGCGTCGTCGAGTCGCTCACGACCGTCCTCGACCAGTTCGAGATCGACGCCAAGGTCACCGGCTTCACGCGCGGTCCCACGGTCACGCGCTACGAGGTCGAGCTCGGCCCCGCGGTCAAGGTCGAGCGGGTCACCGCGCTCAGCAAGAACATCGCGTACGCGGTCGCGAGCGCCGACGTCCGGATCCTGTCGCCGATCCCCGGCAAGTCCGCCATCGGCATCGAGATCCCCAACACCGACCGCGAGACGGTCTCGCTCGGCGACGTGCTGCGCTCGAGCGCCGCCAAGCGGTCCGAGCACCCGATGGTCATCGGCGTCGGCAAGGACGTCGAGGGCGGCTACGTCACCGCGAACCTCGCGAAGATGCCGCACCTCCTGGTCGCGGGCGCGACCGGCGCGGGCAAGTCGAGCTTCGTCAACTCGATGATCGTGTCGATCCTCATGCGCGCCACGCCCGACGAGGTCCGCATGGTGCTCGTCGACCCCAAGCGCGTCGAGCTCACGATCTACGAGGGCATCCCGCACCTCATCACGCCCATCATCACCAACCCCAAGAAGGCCGCCGAGGCGCTCGAGTGGGTCGTGCGGGAGATGGAGGCGCGCTACGACGACCTCGCGCTGTTCGGGTTCAAGCACGTCGACGACTTCAACGTCGCCGTGCGGGCCGGCAAGGTCAAGCCGCTGCCCGGCTCCGAGCGCAAGATCGCGCCGTACCCGTACCTGCTGGTGATCGTCGACGAGCTCGCCGACCTCATGATGGTCGCGCCCCGCGACGTCGAGGCGTCGATCCAGCGCATCACGCAGCTCGCGCGCGCCGCCGGCATCCACCTGGTGCTCGCCACGCAGCGGCCGTCGGTCGACGTCGTCACCGGCCTGATCAAGGCGAACGTCCCGTCGCGGCTCGCGTTCGCGACGAGCTCGCTCACCGACTCGCGCGTCGTGCTCGACCAGCCCGGAGCCGAGAAGCTCATCGGCCAGGGTGACGCGCTGTTCCTCCCCATGGGCGCCGCCAAGCCGATGCGCACGCAGGGCGCCTGGGTCTCCGAGTCGGAGATCCACGCGGTCGTCGAGCACGTCAAGAAGCAGCTCAAGCCCGTCTACCGCGAGGACGTCGCCGTCACGGCGGCCAAGAAGCAGGTCGACGAGGACATCGGCGACGACCTCGACCTGCTGCTGCAGGCCGCCGAGCTCGTCGTCACGTCGCAGTTCGGCTCGACGTCGATGCTGCAGCGCAAGCTGCGCGTCGGGTTCGCCAAGGCCGGGCGGCTCATGGACCTGCTCGAGTCGCGGGAGATCGTCGGGCCGTCCGAGGGGTCGAAGGCGCGCGAGGTGCTCGTGCAGCCCGACGACCTGCCCGGCACGCTCGCGATGCTGCGCGGCGAGCCCGGGGCCGAGGACGACGGTGCGCTGCCCGGCGACCCGCCCGTGGCGACCGACTACTTCGACGACGCGGAGGAGGACGTCGCAGGACCCTGGTCCGGCGGCGGCCGATGAACCTGTCGGTGACCGACCCCCGGAGCCTGGTCTCCACGGTCATCGCCGTCGTCGCGATCGTCGCGCTCGTCGCCGTCCTCGTCCTGCTCGCGCGCCAGCGCCGGCAGGTGCGCACCGCGAACCAGCTCCTCGAGCTGTCCCGTGAGCTGCGGCAGCGCTACGACGCGCTGCAGTCCGTCACCAAGGAGGGCGTGCTCGTCCAGTCGCTGGGCGGGCGCGTCCTCGACATCTCCGAGCGCGCCGCCGCGATCCTCGGCGTCGACCCGGCGTCCGCGCTGGGCCGGCCCGTCAGCGACCTGCCGCTCGTGCTCGTCAACGAGCAGGGCCTCTCGATGAACCCGGCCGCGGTGCTGGGGCACCGCACGGTGCCCGGCCCGGACGCCGCCGAGTCGGGACCCGAGCTCGTGGGCGTCGCGCTGCCCGACAGCGCCGGCATGCACGTGCGCATGGTGCAGGTCGCGAGCCAGCTCGTCCCGGCGGGCGACGGCGAGAACCCCGCGGTCCTCACGACGCTCGTCGACGTGACGGGGCGCCGTGAGGTCGAGGCCGCGCTGTCCCGCAGCGAGACGCAGTTCCGCGTCGCGATGGAGAACGCGCCGATCGGCATGGCGCTCGTCGACCTGGACTGGTGCGTCGTCGAGGCGAACTCGGCGCTCGCCGAGCTGCTCGGCACGCGCGTCGACGCGCTCCGCGGCTACCCGATGTCGGAGCTCGGCGAGCCCGAGGGGCGGGCGGCCGAACGGGTCGAGGTCGACAAGCTGCTCGCGGGCGGGGCGCCGCGGTTCTCGCTCGAGCAGAAGTACGTGCGCGCGGACGGGCACGCCGTGTGGGTCGTGCTCGACGCGGCGCTCGTGCGGTCGGCGAGCGGCATGCCCGACCACTTCGTCGTGCAGGTCCGCGACTCCACGGAGTCCCGCCTCCAGGCCGAGATGCTCACGCACCGCGCCATGCACGACCCCCTGACGGGTCTCGCGAACCGCACGCTCATGCAGGAGGTGCTCCAGTCCGTGCTGGAGCAGCCCGGCGTCGTGGACCGCGTCGCGGTCATCGCGTGCGACCTCGACGGCTTCAAGCAGGTCAACGACCGCTACGGGCACGCCGCGGGGGACGAGCTCCTCGTGCACGTCGCGGGCGTGCTGCGGGCCGCGACCGCCCGGCGCGGGACGGTCGCGCGGCTCGGCGGCGACGAGTTCGTCGTCGTGGTGCAGGACGCCGACGGGCCGCGTGCGGTGTTCGAGATCGCCGCCGCGATCCACGCGGGTCTGGTCGAGCCCGCGCGCATCGCGCGTCGCCGCGTCCAGGTCGCCGCGAGCATCGGCATCGCCCTCGCGGACCCGGAGACCGTCGAGGGCGGTGCGCCCGCGCTCGTCGCCGCCGCGGATGCCGCGCTCTACCGGGCCAAGGCGGCCGGGCGGGGCCGGACCGAGGTGTACGACGCGTCGATGAGCGCGACCTCGACGACCGGCGTGCACCGCGAGCTCGCCGACGCGATCGCTGGGCGCGAGCTCGTCGTGCACTACCAGCCGATCGTCGACCTCGCCGACATGCGCGTCGTGGGGTACGAGGCGCTCGTGCGCTGGCAGCACCCGCACCGCGGCCTGCTGCTGCCCGGGTCGTTCCTGTCGCTCGTGCAGGAGGCCGGGCTGTCGGTGCCGCTCGCGCAGTACGTCGCGACGTCCGTCGTCGACTTCGTCGCGCGCACGCGCGACAAGACGCGCTGGGTGTCCGTCAACGTGTCGGCGGACCAGCTCGGCGACGGCGAGTTCGCGACGACGCTCCTCGGCGAGATCTCGCGTCGTCGCGTGACGCCCGGGCGGATCGTCGTCGAGCTCACCGAGTCGTCGCTCGTCGCGTCGAGCACCCGCATCCGGCACGAGCTCACGCAGCTCTCGGCCGCGGGCGTCCCGATCCTGCTCGACGACTTCGGGACGGGAGTGTCGCCCCTGTCCTACCTGCGCGACCTGCCCGTCGCGGGCGTGAAGCTCGACATGTCGTTCACCTCGGGCATCCCCGACGACCCGACCGCCGGCAAGGTCGCGCGGGCGCTCGGCGCGCTCGCCCGGGAGCTCGCGATGGTGACGATCGCCGAGGGCATCGAGCACGAGGAGCAGGCGCGCTACCTGCACCGCAACGGCTGGCGGTACGGCCAGGGCTGGCTGTTCGGCGGCGCGCAGCCGGCCGAGGCGACCCGGACCTGACGCGGGCTCCCGCCGAGCGAGAGCGGCGGGTCGGCGTGGTGCCGCGTCGCGGGTCCGCGCGGACGGGGCCACTTG
>NZ_JAAXOY010000151.1 GCF_012396155.1 Cellulomonas septica
CCGCGCGGCCGGTGCCGCGCGGCCGGTCGGCGTCGTGAGGGGGCGTCGACCGCCGGGGTCAGACGGGTGTGTCCCCCGCGTGCTCGTCGCGCACGAGCGTCGCGCCGGACCTCCCGTCGAGCCGCAGCTCGAGCCGGTCGCCGTCGGCGTGCACGTCGAGCGCGCTGTTGAGCAGCTCGACGACCTGGCGTTCGCACGCCATGGCCTCGTCGGGGCCGGCCATGAGGGTCGACACGACGGGGCCGAAGGTCAGGCGCGACTCCTCGAGCTGCCACGTCCCGCGGACCCGGTTGACGCCCGCGAGCCCGTAGACCTGGCCGTCGCCGTCGAACGTGAGCCACGGCGCGTGCCGCACCTCGTCGGGCAGCGGTGCGCCGCCGAGGGTCTCGAACCGCCACGTGCCCTGGAGGGTCGCCATGTCCCGATCATGGCACCGGCGCCCGTCCCCGGGGAGGGACGGGCGCCGGTCACGCGGACGCGAGCGGGGGTCAGCCGCGCGGCTGGCGGTCCGCCCAGGCCTCGAGCGTGGTGCGGGGGCCGGTGTAGAACGGCACCTCCTCGCGGACGTGCAGGCGCGCCTCGGTCGCGCGCAGGTCGCGCATGAGGTCGACGATGCGGTGCAGCTCGCCGGCCTCGAACGCGAGGATCCACTCGTAGTCGCCCAGCGCGAACGCGGAGACGGTGTTGGCGCGCACGTCGGCGTAGTCGCGCGCGGCCTGCCCGTGCTCGACGAGCATGCGCCGGCGGTCGTCGTCGGGCAGCACGTACCAGTCGTAGGACCGGACGAACGGGTAGACGCACAGGTAGTCGCCGGCGTCCTCGCCCGCGAGGAACGCGGGGACGTGGGACCGGTTGAACTCGGCGGGGCGGTGCAGGCCGACGACCGACCAGACGGGCAGCAGGTGGCGGCCGAGGTCGCTCGCGCGCAGCCGCTGGTAGGCGCCCTGCACCTCCTCGACGGTCTCGGCGTGCCACCACACCATGAGGTCGGCGTCGGCACGCAGGCCCGCGACGTCGTACCAGCCGCGCACGACGAGGCCGTCGGCGGCGACCGCGTCCTGCGCGGCGGCGATGAGCTGCGCGCGCTCGGCGTCGTCCTCGGGCAGCACCTCCTCGAGCGCGAAGACGGTCCACATCGTGTAGCGGACCGTGGCGTTGAGGGCCTCGGCGTCGGGGCTGGCGTGGCTCACGGGGTCGTCCTTCCGGGACTGAGGGGTCAGGACTGGGGGGGGTCAGGACCGAGGGGTCCACGACCGAGGGGTCAGGACCAGGGGTCGGTCGAGCAGGCGGCGGGGATGCCGGAGTCCACGCCGGCGCGCTGCCGGCAGCAGCCGGGGCGGCACACGTCGCGCCAGGCGGGCAGGCTGCCGACGGCGGCACCCTCCGGCGCCGGCGTCCCGGCGTCGAGCGCACGCGCGAGCGCCGCACGCTCGAGCACGAGGTCGACCAGCCCGCGGACGAACGGCTCGCGGGTGCCGACCGAGTCGGCGCGCACGGCGGTCAGACCCAGTTCCTGCGCGGTCTCGAGCGCCTCGGTGTCGAGGTCGAACGCGACCTCCATGTGGTCGGAGATGAACCCGATGGGCGACAGCACGACGGATCGGACACCCTGCGCGTGCAGCGCCTCCAGGTGGTCGTTGACGTCGGGCTCGAGCCACGGCTGGCTCGGCGGGCCGGAGCGCGAGCAGTACGCGAGGTCCCACTCGACCGGGCGGCCCAGGCGCTCGCCGACCGCGGCGGCGACCGTCGCGGCGACGTCGAGGTGCTGCGCGCTGTACGGCGCGCCGCTCACGGCCGACGCCTCCTCCATCGTCGTCGGGATGGAGTGCGTGACGAACACGAGGCGCGCGGCCGGGTCGCCGATCTTGTCGTAGGCCTCGGCGACCGCGTCGACGTTCGCCTGCACGAAGCCGGGGTGGTTGAAGTAGGGGCGGACCTTGTCGGCGACCAGCGGGTGCTCGCCGTCGGCCAGGCCGAGGTCGACCGCGAGCTCGTCGAGCGAGCCCCACAGGTTCTCGCGGTACTGGCGGCACCCCGAGTACGACGCGTAGGCGCTGGTCACGAGCGCGACGATGCGGCGGGCGCCGTCCGCATGGGCCGCGGCGAGCGCGTCGCGCGTGTACGGCTCCCAGTTGCGGTTGCCCCACACGACGGGCAGGTCGACGCCGCGGCGTGCGAGCTCCGCCTGGAGCGCCTTCTGCAGCGCGAGGTTCTGGGCGTTGATCGGGCTCGCACCGCCGAAGTGGTGGTAGTGCTCGGCGACCTCGACGAGACGCTCGTCGGGGATGCCCTTGCCGGCCGTGACGTTGCGCAGGAACGGCAGCACGTCGTCGGGGCCGTTCGGGCCGCCGAACGAGAACAGCAGCAGCGCGTCGTACGGGGCGGCGGGGTGCGCGTCGGCGGGGACGGGGGCGGTGCGGTCGGTGGGACCGGCAGCGGGCGCGGGGGTGCTCAGCGAGATGTCGGGGGCCACCCACCGATCATCGCACCGGTCCCGCGACCCGCCCGGCCGGAGCGGCCCGTCGGCAGCCGTGATCCTGATCCGACAGCCCGTCAGAAAACTGCGTCAGCCCTTGACCGCTCCCCCGAGCCCCGCGCCGCGCAGGAACATGCGCTGGAAGACGAGGAACATCGCGATCGGGATGAGCGTCGAGATCGCGAGCGCGGCCATGAGCGTGCCCTTGTCGACGTTCGCCATGGACTGCAGGTAGACCGACAGCGGCTTGACCGCGTCGGACTTGAGGACGAGGAAGGGCCACAGGAAGTCCTTCCACGACGCGATCACCGCGAACACCGAGACGACGCCGATGATCGGCTTGCTCATCGGCAGGACGATGCTGCGGAACAGCCGGAACGGTCCCGCGCCGTCCATGCGCGCGGCCTCGAAGATCTCCCGCGGCAGCGAGTCGAAGAACCGCGCGACGAGCACCACGTTGAACGCGCTCGCCCCGGCCGGCAGCCACACCGCGAGGTAGTTGTTGATGAGGCTCGGCCCGAGCGGTGGGTCGACAACGATCTTGTAGAGCGGCACGAGCAGCACCACGGCCGGGACGAACAGCGTCGCGAGCACCGCCCAGTTGAGGGCCCGCGCCCACGCGGGCCGCAGCACCGACAGCACGAACCCGCCGGTCGTCGCGACGACGACCTGCACGAGCCACGAGCCCACCGCCACCCACACGGTGTTCATGAAGAACTGGCCGATGTGGTACCTGTTCCACGCCATCTCGACGTTGTGCATGGTCGCGCCGTTCGGGAAGAACGCGAGCGGCGTGCTCTGGATGTCCTGCGTCGGCGTGAACGCGAACTTGCCGAGCAGCAGCAGCGGGCCGAGGCACCACACGACGAGCAGCACGAGCAGCAGGAGGTGCATCGTGCGCCAGGTGTGCTTGACGAGCGGGCGGCGCCAGTCCGCGGTCGACAGCGCGCCGCGCTCGCCGGAGTCGATGACGAGCCGCCGACGGCCGAGTCGTCGCGGGGGCGCGCCGACGGCCGCAGCAGCGGCCGCGGGCTGCGCGGGGCTCAGGGACGACGGGGTCTGCACGGTGGTCACGACTGGCTCCAGCTGCGGGTCAGGCGGAAGTAGACGAGCGACAGGACGGCGAGCACGACCGCGAGGAGCAGGCTGAGCGCCGTCGCCTCGCCGAAGTTGTTGCCGATCGAGGTGAACGCGAGCTGGTAGACCCACAGCATCACGGTCAGCGTCGCGTGGTTCGGGCCGCCGTTGGTGAACAGGAACGGTTCGAGGAAGACCTGCGCCGTGCCGATGACCTGCAGGATCAGCGTGATGAACAGGACGCCGCGCAGGTGCGGCATCGTCACGTGCCACACCTTGCGCCACACCGACGCGCCGTCGACCTCGGCCGCGTCGTAGAGCTCCGACGGGACCCCGATGAGCGCCGCGAGGTAGATGATCACCGTCCCGCCGGCGGCGGCCCACGTCGCCTCGAGCACGAGCGACGGCATCGCCATCGACTGGTCGTTGAGCCACGAGTACGGGCCCAGCCCCACCCAGCCGAGGATCGTGTTGAAGACGCCCTGCGGGCGCGGGTCGTAGAAGAACTTCCACAGCAGCACCGCGACGACCGGCGGCACGACGACCGGCAGGTACGCGAGCACCGAGTACAGGCCCTTGCGGCGGCGCAGCTCGCTCATGAGCACCGCCCCGACGAGCGGGATCGGGTACCCGAACACGAGGGCCAGCAGCGCGAACCACGCGGTGTTCCGGACGACCTTCGGCAGCAGCGGGTCCGCGAAGATCGCCTGGAAGTTCTCCAGTCCCACGAACGTGGGCGGGTCGATGAGGTTCGTCTGCTGGAAGCTCATCACGACAGCCGAGACGATCGGCCACCACGAGAAGACGCCGAAGACCAGCAGCAGCGGCAGCGCGAAGACGAGGGCGGACAGCCCGCCGCGGCGTGCCCACGTGAGCGGGCTGCGCCCCGGCACGCGAGGCGCGGGGCGCCCGGCGCGCGCGGTGCCGCGCGGGCGGTCGGTGAGGACGGCGTCGTCCGTGGTCATGAGGGCCTTCCTGGTGGTCCGGGGCGGTCCGGGGTCCGAGGTCCGGGGCCGCGGGCGACGACCCGCGGGTCCGGGGTTCCGTGGCGGTGCCGCCGGGTGACGGGGTGCGTCACCCGGCGGCACGCGAAGGGCGTGTCAGCCGTCGATCGCCGACTGGCCCGCGTCGTTCGCGGTCGCGAGCAGCGCGTCGATGTCCGCGTTCTCGTCCGAGATGACGGCCTGCACGACCGGGAACAGCTGCGCGTACAGGTCCTGCACCGCGGCCGACGCCTCGGGCACGAGCTCCTGGTCGAACATGACGTCGGTGTAGCCCGTCATGTTCTCGAGCGGGACGTTGATGTAGTCCGCGACCCACTCCTGCGACTGCTCGTAGTTCTCCTTCGAGAAGATCGGCAGCACGGGCGTGCCCACGGCCTGCGCCGGGTCGGCCTCGGCACGCGTCTTCGCGTCGGCGACCGCCTGGTCCTGGTCCTGCAGCTTGCTCAGGTACCACCAGTCGATCCACTTGACGGCGGCGTCCTTCTGCTCGTCCGTCGACTGCTTCGTGACCGCGGCCATCGTGCCGCCGGTCAGCGCGCCGCCGTCGCCCGACGTCGGGATCGCGGTCAGGCCGTAGCCCCAGTCCGCGGTGACGCCGTTGGCCTCGACGAGCGAGTTGTAGACGTCGGATCCCGACGTGTACATCGCGAGGTTGCCCGCCGCGAACTCGGTGTTGATGTCGCCCCAGCCGAGGTCGGTGCGGTCGAGCAGCGAGCCGTCCTCCCACTTGAGGTCGTGCAGCCACTGCAGGTGCTCCGCGACCGCCGGGTCGTCGAGCGTCGCGGTGTACGCGTCGCCGTCGAACGTCTCGATGACGCCCCCGCGCGAGTTCGCGCCCGCCGCGAGCTGCCAGCCGCCCGCGTTGTCGAGCGCCATCATCGCGTAGCCCGCGACGCCCGTGGCGTCGTGGATCTTCTTCGCGTCCTCGCGGACCTCGTCCCACGTGGTCGGCGGCTGGTCGGGGTCCAGGCCGGCCTGCTCGAAGAGGTTGCGGTTGTAGTGCAGCGCGACCGCGTAGATCGACTTGGCGGGGACGGCGTAGATCTTGCCGTCGTCACCGGTGCCGTTCGCGATGAGCGCCTCGTTGAACTGGTCGCCGTACGGCAGCGCCTTGACCTGCGCGTCGATGTCGGCGAGCTGGCCGTTCTCGATGAGCGTCTTGCCGTCGGTCAGGGGGATCTCGAAGACGTTCGGCAGCGTGCCGCCGGCGAGCTGCGTCGTGAACGTCGACGCCTTCCACTCGTAGTCCTCGGTCTCGACGTCGATGTCCGGGTACTCCTCCTCGAACGCGGCGACGCGCTCGGCGAGCTGCTCCTTCGCGGCGTCGTCGGCCGTCGGCAGGAGGCCCGCGACGGTGATCTTGACCTTGCCGTCCTCGCCCGTGGGCGAGTCGGAGTCGTCGGTGCTGCACGCGGTGAGCAGACCGATCGAGAGCACACCGGCCAGGGCCAGTGCGGTGGGACGCGAGGACCTCATCGTCACTCCTTCGGGGATGCGGTCGACGGCGGGCGACGGCCGCGGGGCGGGACTGCGGGTTCGGTGTCAGTCGGTGTCAGTCGGTGTCGGGGCGGGTCACGTGCGCAGCCACGCGGCCGTGTCGCGCGGCAGCAGGCCTGCGTCGTCGAGCGGGTCGCTCGTCAGCAGGACGTCGGTGTGGGCGGGCAGCGGCACCGGGTCGGTGCCGAGGTTGACGACGCACGTGACGTCGCCGCGGGCGAACGCGAGGACGTCGCCGGTCGTCTCCACCCAGGTCAGCGGGCCGTCGCCGAGCGCGGGCTCGGCCCGGCGCAGCGCGAGAACGTGGCGGTAGAGGCGGAGCGTCGAGGTCGGGTCCGACTCCTGCGCCTCGACGGTCAGGCCGGCCCAGTCGGCGGGCTGCGGCAGCCACGTCGGCGCGGGTGCGCCGCCCTCGGCCGGTCGGGTGCTGAAGCCGAAGG
>NZ_JAAXOY010000152.1 GCF_012396155.1 Cellulomonas septica
CCGGACGTCCGCGAGCCCGGCGGGCGTGACCTCGACGACGTGCGACGCGGTCACGCCGCTCGCCGCGGTCTGCTCGAACGTCACGACCTCCCAGGTGCCGACCAGGTCGGCGACGTCGGACGGCCACGCGGACTCGTCGGTCGACTCGGCGGGACCGGCCCACGGCTGCGGCGAGACCAGCGGCCAGCCGTCGTCGGTCCACACGAGCCGGCGGACCTGCACCTCGTGCTGCGTCGGGTCGTCGCCGTCGCGCACGTGGTGCACGAGCAGCTGGACGTCGCCGTCGGTGAGCACGGACGCGTGCCCGGGCGCGAGCCAGGTGCGGCCGCCGGCGAACCGGTGACCGGCGAGGACGGGGGTCCCGACGGTCGCCGGGTCGGCGTCGAGGTCGCGCAGGTCGCGGCCGGCGCGGTCGACGTACGGCCCGGTCACGTCGGCGGAGACGCCCACGCGCACGTGGTAGGTCGAGAAGAGCGAGTCGTACGACACGACGAGCGCCCAGCCGCCGCCGGGGCGGGGGAGGACGAACGCGCCCTCGATCGCGCCCTCGACGGACCGCGGACGGCGTGCCACCAGCCAGCCGGGCCCCCACGCGGGACGGCCCGGGCCGGGGGAGTCGACCGCGCCGCCCGTCGCCGGGTCGAGCTCGAGGACGTGGATGCCTCCGAAGAACGACCCGTAGACGAGCCAGTGCCGGTCGTCGTCGACGACGACGTTCGCGTCGATCGCGTTCGGGCCGTCGGCGTCGTGCCGCGACGTGACGACGAGCCCGCGGTCCTCCCACGGTCCGGACGGGTGCGGCGCGACGGCCAGCCCGATCGCCGACGTCCGGGACCCGAACGTGGACGCCGACCAGTACATGCGCCACTCGTCGCCGACCCGCACGACCTCGGGCGCCCACAGGCCCTCGGCACCGGTCCAGGCCGCACCGTCGGACGGCACGCCGGGCAGCGCCCACCCGTGGAACTCCCAGGTCACGAGGTCGGTGGACCGCCGCACCTGCACGCCGGCCCGGACGGGCCCCTCGCTGAACGCGTCGGTCGAGAACAGCCAGTACGTGCCGTCGTCGTCGCGGACGGCGGTCGGGTCGTGCGCGTGCCGACCGCCCCACGCGCTCGTGTCGGGGTCCGCCGGGACGGCCGGGTCGACGGTGGGCTCCAGGAGCGTCACGGGTCAGCCCTTCGTGCCGGTGAGGGCGACGGACTCGATGATCTGCCGCTGGAAGATGAGGAACACGATCAGGATCGGCAGCAGCGCCACGAACGACGCCGCCATGATCAACGGGTAGTCGCGCCGCGTGGCGAACTCGACGTTGAGGTTGGCGATGACGACCTGCAGCGTCTGCCGCTCGGGGGTGTTCAGGTAGAGGATCGGCGCGAGGTAGTCGTTCCAGATCGTCATGAACCAGAGGATGAACTGGGCGGCGATCGCGGGCCGGATCATCGGCAGGATCATGATGCGGAAGATCTGCGGGTAGGACGCGCCGTCGATCTTCGCGGCCTCGATCATCGAGTTCGGCACGGACTCGAGGTACTGCCGCAGGAAGAAGATCATGATGATGTTGCCGAACAGCAGCGGCACGATCAGCGGCAGCAGGGTGTCCACCCAGTGCAGCCGGGAGAACATGACGAACTGCGGGATCATGATCGTCGGGTAGGGCACCATCAGGCCCGACAGCAGGCCGATGAAGATCGCGTTCTTGTACGGCAGCCGCAGCTTCGCGAGCGCGAACGCGGCGAGCGCGGACGTGAACGAGCCGACGACCGTGACCGTGCCGGCGACGATCAGGCTGTTCATGAAGCCCGAGAGGATCGGCGCCTCGGTCCACATCCGCACGTAGGTGTCCCACTGCGGCGCCTCGGGGATCCAGACGGGCGGCAGCGCGAAGACCTCGGCCTTCGTCTTGAGGGACGTCGAGAGCATCCAGACGAGCGGCGCGAGCATCGCGGCCGAGCCGAGGACGAGGACGACGAACGTGATCGCGTCGGCCGTGCGGCGCGAGCGCGTGCGGCTGGTCGGGGCGCGGCCCTCGGGCTTCGCGGCGGACGGACGCGCGAGCGGGGGCAGGGTGGTCTGAGTCATGGCGTGTCTCCTGCCCTCAGTCGATGGCGAAGCTGTTGCGCCGGTTGAGGCGGAACTGGATGAGGGTGATGACGAGGACGAGGATCCCCAGCACGATCGACATGGCCGTCGCGTAGCCCATCTGCTGGTACTTGAACGCCTTGCGGACGATGTACCAGACGACGGACGCGGAGCTGAACTCGGGACCGCCGGTGGGGGTCATGATGTTGATCTCGGTGAAGATCTGGGACCCTGCGATGACGTTCGTGACGACGAGGAAGAACGTCACGGGACGGACCATCGGCATGATGATCGACCGGAACCGCTGGAAGGCGTTCGCGCCGTCGAGGGCCGCGGCCTCCAGCAGCGACGCGGGCACCGACTGGATCGCGGCCAGGTAGAGCAGCGTCGAGTACCCGAGGCCCTTCCAGATCGCCATGATGATGATCGCGGGCTTCACGGTGGCGGTGTTCTGCAGCCAGTCCGGGCCCTGGATCCCGAACCACGCGAGCACCTGGTTCACGAGGCCGAAGTCGCCGTTGTAGGCGAACTGCCACACGATCGCGAGCGCGGCGAGCGACGAGATCACGGGCACGTAGTAGATGGTCCGGAACGCGGTGCGGCCGGGGATCTTCCGGTTGAGCGCGAGGGCCAGCAGCAGCGACAGCGCGAGGCCGATCGGGATGCCGATCATGTAGAAGAACGTGTTGAACAGCGCCTTGTGGAAGTACTCGTCGGAGATCAGGTCGACGTAGTTCTCCAGCCCGACGAAGCGCATCGGGCCCAGGCCGTTCCAGCTCGTCAGCGACGCGTACACCGCGAAGCCGATGGGGTACAGCGTGAAGAGCAGGTAGCCGAGGACCGGGGCGGCGACGAACAGGGCCGCCCACCGGTGCTCGGTGCGGTGCAGGCGCAGGATGTCGCGCTTGGTGCGCGCCGCGGGTGCGGGGGAGGCGGCGGCGGTGCCGGGCGCCTTCGGCGGGGTCTCGACGGTCGCGGTGCGCGCCATCCCAGGCTCCTTCTCGTTCCGGGGGTCCCCGCCGCCCGGCGGAGCGGCGTCGGGCGGCGGGGACGGGTGGGGCAGGATCAGCCGGCCTGCTCGGCGTTCGCGATGGACTCGTCGAGGAGCGTCTGCATCTTCGGCTGCACCTCGGCCAGGTAGTCGGCGGCCGTCTGCTTGCCGTCGAGCACGGGCTGGATGTTCGTCCAGAGCTCGTCGTACCACTCGGCGCCGTAGGTGAACGCGGCGGGCATGGCACGGCCGTAGTCCTGCGCGATGTCCAGGAACTCCTGGCGGTTCGCGGGCTCGGCGCCCTCCTCGGCGGCCCACTCCTGGGCGACGTCGATGAGGTTGGGGATCTGGATGTTCGCGTCGACCAGCGTCTGCTGCGCCTCGGGGTCGGCGCTCAGGTAGGTCACGAGCTTCGCGGCGTCGTCCGGGTGCTTCGACGTCGCGGAGACGCCGATGCCGAGCGAGCCGATCCACGTGGCCGGGCCGGCGTCGCCGACGGTCGGCCAGGGGATCAGGTCGTAGTCGAAGTCGAGGTCGTTGTAGACCGAGACGTCCCACGGGCCGACCGGGAAGAACGCGATCTCACCGGCCATCCAGCGCTGGTAGGTGTCCAGCGTGGCGGCGTCGGACGCCGACGGCGTGACCTTCTCGACGTTGGTGAGGTCCGCGAACTTCTGCAGCGCCTCGGCGAACTCGGGGGTGTCGACCGTGACCTCGGTGTGGTCCTCGTTGGTCCAGTCGCCGCCGTTGCTCCACACCATCGACTGCAGGTTCCACTGCACGTTGAGGCCGGTGCCCCACTGGTCGAGCGTGCCGTCGCCGTTCTTGTCGACCGTGAGCTGCTTGCTGATGTCGACGAACTGGTCCCACGTGAGCGGGGTGTCCTTGTCGGGCAGCGGGATGCCCGCCGCCTCGAGCATCGTCTTGTTGTAGCCGAACGAGAACGGGCCGATGTCCTTCGGCAGCCCGTAGATCGCACCGTCCGGCGTGCCCTGGACCTCGCCGTCGAAGCGGTAGGAGTTGACGCCGTACTCCCAGATGTTCGAGAGGTCGACGTCGCTGTTCTCCACCTGGTCGGTGATGTCGAGGAGGACGCCGGAGGCGACGTAGGACTGCAGGCTGGCCTGCTCGATGTAGAAGACGTCCGGCACGTTGTTGCCGGCGACGGCGGCCTGCAGCTTCGTCGCGTACTGGTCGGCGTCGGTGACGATGACCTTGACCTTGGTCCCGGTGTCCTCGGTGTACTTCGCGATGGCGGCCTCGTAGGCGGCCTTCTCGTCCGGGCCCCCACGGAACATGAACGTGATGGTCTTGTCGCCGCCGTCACCGCTGGCGTCGCCGCCTCCGCTGCACGCCGTCAGCGCGAGGGTCCCGGCCACGGCGAACGCCGCCGCGGCGAGGAGCTTCCTCCTGGTGGTCATCTGCCTGCCTCCCGTTTCCCGAGGATCGGTGAGGTCGTTGCCGTCGTCGGGACCGCGTCCGCCGGTGGGCGGGGCGCCGGAGCGGCTGCGGTCCGTCGTGGTCGTCGTTGACCTCTGTCTGCTTGGATCGACGTCGTCTCGTACAACGTTGATCTACAACGTTGCACAACATGGCACGACGATCGGCGATCGGTCAAGCCACGAACCGGTAACGGTCTGGCGCGGACCGCGCGGCTCGGTCGCGCGAGCTGTTTGACGGCGCGCGGGGTCGGTGTGCACACTGCCGTCTACAACGATGTAGAACAGTCGACCACAGGAGTTCGCATGTTCCCCGTCCGCCTCACCCTCGACCCGGCCTTCACCGTCGGTCCCGTCCGCCGGCGCACCTTCGGGTCGTTCGTCGAGCACCTGGGCCGCTGCGTCTACACGGGCATCCACGACCCCGCGCACCCCACCGCCGACGCCGACGGCTTCCGCAAGGACGTCCTCGAGCTCACGCGCGAGCTCGGCGTCTCGACCGTGCGCTACCCGGGCGGCAACTTCGTCTCGGGCTACCGGTGGGAGGACGGCGTCGGTCCCGTCGACCAGCGGCCCGCGCGCCTCGACCTGGCCTGGCACTCGCTCGAGCCCAACACCGTCGGCGTCGACGAGTTCATGCGCTGGGCCGCGCTCGCCGAGGTCGAGCCCATGATGGCCGTCAACCTCGGCACGCGCGGCGTGCAGGAGGCGCTCGACCTGCTCGACTACTGCAACGGCACCGCGCCGACGTACTGGGCCGACCAGCGCCGGGCCAACGGCGCGGCGGACCCGTACAAGGTCAAGATGTGGTGCCTCGGCAACGAGATGGACGGGCCCTGGCAGATCGGGTCCAAGACCGCGCACGAGTACGGGCGCCTCGCCGCCGAGACCGGCCGGGCGATGAAGATGGTGGACCCGACGCTCGAGCTCGTCGCGTGCGGCTCGTCGGGCGTCGTCATGCCGACGTTCGGCGAGTGGGAGCGCATCGTGCTCTCCGAGGCGTACGAGCAGGTCGACTACGTCTCCGCCCACGCGTACTACTGGGAGGAGGACGGCGACCTCGGCTCGTTCCTCGCGTCCGCCACGGACATGGACCACTTCGTCGAGTCCGTCACCGCGACCGCCGACGCCGTCCGCGCGCACAAGAAGGTGTCCAAGCGCATCCACATCTCGTTCGACGAGTGGAACGTCTGGTACCAGAAGCGCGCCGAGTCCAAGCCCCCGACCGGCGACGACTGGCCCGTCGCGCCCGTCCTGCTCGAGGACCGCTACAACGTCGCCGACGCGGTCGTCGTCGGGAACCTGCTCATCTCGCTGCTGCGGCACACCGACCGCGTGCACGCCGCGTCGCTCGCGCAGCTCGTCAACGTCATCGCGCCGATCATGACCGAGCCCGGCGGCCGGTCCTGGAAGCAGACGATCTTCCACCCCTTCGCGCAGGCGTCCCGGTACGCCGCGGGCGACGTGCTGCAGGTCGCGATCGAGGCCCCGACGTACGAGACGGCCCGCTACGGCGACGCCGCGCTCGTCGACGCCGTCGCCACGCGCGACCCCGAGACCGGCGCGACCACGCTGTTCGCCGTCAACCGGTCGCTCACCGAGCCCGCGCTGCTCGAGGTCGACGCCCGCTCGCTGCCCGGCCTGCGCGTGCTCGACGCGTCCACGCTGTCCAACCCCGACCACACGTTGGCCGCGACCGCCGACGACGACACGACCGTCGCACCGCGCGCCAACACCACCGCCGAGATCCGCGACGGGCGCCTGGTCGTGCAGGTGCCGCCCGTGTCGTGGAACGTCGTCCGCCTGGGCGCCTGACGTGCCGGCTGTGCCCGACGCCGCGTCGTCGGCGGGCCCGTCGTCCGCGGGCTCGCCGACCGCCACCGCCGCGACCTCGACCGGTCCC
>NZ_JAAXOY010000153.1 GCF_012396155.1 Cellulomonas septica
GATCGCCGACCCCGTCGGGCTCGAGGCGACGGACCGCGCGACCGCCGCCGGGTTCGGCGAGGGCATCGCCCCGTTCTTCCTCCCGCTCGCCCTGTTCCTGGGCGGGGTCGTGACGTGGATGATCCTGCGGCCCGTGCCGCCCCGCGCCCTCACGACGCCCGCGCGCGGCGTCCGTGCGGCCCTCTCCGGGTACGCGCCCGCGCTCGTCATGGGGATCGTGCAGGTCGTCGTGCTGCTCACCGTCCTGCGGGTGGGTGTCGGGCTGACCCCGACGCACCCCGTCGGCGCGCTCGCGTTCACCGTGCTCGTCGTCGCCGCCTTCCTCGCGGTCCAGCAGATGCTCCTCGCGCTGCTCGGTACGGCCGCCGGACGCATCGCGACGCTCGCGCTGCTCGTGCTCCAGCTCGCGTCGGCGGGCGGCACGTACCCGGTCGAGACGTCGCCGGCGTTCTTCCGGGCGCTGCACCCCCTGCTGCCCATGAGCTACGGCGTCGACGGCCTGCGCGCGCTGCTCACGGGCAACCCCGACGGCCGGCTCTGGACGGCGGTCGCCTACCTCGTCACGCTCCTCGTCGCCTCGCTCGCGGTGACGTCGTGGCGGGCCGGGCGCATGCGCACGTGGACCCTGTCCCGCCTGCACCCCGCGCTCACGATCTGACCGGCGCCCGCAGGCGCACGTTCTGGGAGGCTGCACGCATGCGCACCACCGACACCCGGCGGCACATCGTCGACGCGGCCCTCGCGCTCGTCGCCGAGCGCGGCTACACCGCGACCGCGGTCGACGACATCGCTGCCGCGGCCGGCGTCGCGAAGGGGTCGGTGTTCTACAACTTCGGCTCCAAGGCCGAGCTGTTCGAGGCGATCATCGCCGAGGGCGTCGCGCGGCTCACCGCGGCGCTGCGAGCGGCCGCCGACGGCCTGACCGGCACGGACGCGCTCGACGCGCTCGTCACCGAGCTGCTCACGCAGGTCCGCGACCACCCCGACTTCGCGAAGGTCATGGTCGCCGAGGTGTTCCGCACGGGCCGGCTGTGGCAGGACTCGATCCGCGCGCTGCGCGACGACGCGATGGGCGTGTTCGCCGGTGCCGTCGCGGCGGCGTGGCCCGACCGGGACCCTTCCCTCACGGCGGCGGCGCTGTTCGGCGCCACGGTCGTGGCCGGGCTCGAGTGGCTCGTGTTCCAGCCGGAGCGCTCGCTCGAGGACGTGCGGTCGGCGGTGCTGACGACGGTCCGCTGACCGGAGCGACGCACCGGCGACGGGCACCGCTCGGGGCCACGGCCCGACGTCGTCGTCGGACGCAGGTCGCGGGACACTGGTCGCGAGGCACAGGTCGCGAGACACAGGTCGCGAGACACAGGTCGCGAGATGCAGCTCACCCGACTCAGGTCGGCCGGGCCCAGGTCACCGCACACAGCAGGACGCCGGCGGCGACTGGTGTCACCGCCGGCGTCCCGGGGTCGTGCAGGTCGCGGCCGGAGCCGCGGAAGGTCACTCGCCCGCGCGCTGCGTGGGGACGCCCTGGAGGAGCTGACGCACCTCGGCCTCGTGGAAGCGACGGTGCCCGCCCAGCGTGCGGACCGCCGAGAGCTTGCCGGCCTGCGCCCAGCGCGTCACCGTCTTGGGGTCCACGCGGAACAGGACCGCGACCTCGCCGGGGGTGAGAAGGGCACCCTGCGTGAGGGGGGCGTCGGTGGTCACAGCCATGGTCATCTCCTGTCGTTCGGTAGCTCGGCTGACCTCGTGGGTCCCGTGGCTTTGCGTCCCCACCTTGCGGCGGGTTTGCCGTTGTCGCTGACAACAAGAACTATGACCGTTTCTGGACAGTTAGTCAAGAAACTCCGCGTCAGTTGCGTGCGGCAAACGGGTGAACTTCAGAGCCGCCCGTATCTCGCGCGGGCAAACGCATACCCGCCGTACGCGACGAACCCCAGCGCGACGACGCCGAGCAGGAACGGCCCGCCCGGCTGGTCCCGCAGCGTGTGCAGCGCCTGGTCCAGGCCACCCGCCGCCTGCGGGTCGGCCTTGGCCGCCGCGACGACGAACAGCACGCCCACGACGCCGAGCGCGACACCCTTGAGCACATAGCCCCACACGCCCAGGCGCTCCACGACGCGGCCCGCCGTCCCCGACGGCAGACGGTGCAGGTCGGCGAGGAACTTCTTCTTCCAGCCTTTGACCACGTGGTACACGCCGACGCCCACGACGGCCAGCCCGACGAGGGCCACGAGGATCCGACCGCCGGGCGCCGACATGAGGCGCGAGGTGAGGTCGGCCGTCTGCTGCTCGCTCGACGCGCCGCCGCCACGCGCGAACGCGAACGACGCGGCCGCGAGCGCCAGGTAGACGAGCGCGCGGCCCGCCGCCTTGGCACGCCACCCGGCCGTCCGGGAGCCCTGCGCACCGCCGTCCGACGTGGGCGGAGCACCGCGGACGGCCTTGGCGACCTCCCACGCGCCCAGCGCCGCGAAGGCGACCACGAAGAACCACAGCGCCGCGCCGCCGAACGGCGTCGACGCGACCGTGCCCAGCGCGCCCGACTGGTCGGCCTGCTGCCCCCCGCCGCCGACCGCCACCTGCAGCGCCAGCACGCCGATGAGCACGTGCAGCACCCCGCTCACCGCGTACCCGGCCCGCGCCGCGAGCTCCCAGCCGTGCTCGGCGTGCGTCGTGTTCCCGCTCATCTGCGCCTCACCACCCCGCTCTCCCCCCGGTCGTCCCCCGTGCTCCGTCGCGTCGGATCGTGGCAGCGAACGGGCACCCCCGCGACCGGAGAGGACTGCCGTAGCCTGGGCTCCGCCTCGGGGCAGTAGCTCAGCCGGTCAGAGCAGCGGACTCATAATCCGTGGGTCGTGGGTTCAAGCCCCACCTGCCCCACCCGTCGCCACCTCCCCCGCGCGTGCGCGGGCGCCGCACGCCGCGCGGGTACCGTTGCCCGGTGGCTCTCTCCCGTCGACGCCGGCTCCCCGCGGCGGACCGCGCGCTGCTCGACCTGCGCCCCGGCGACCGCGTCCTCGTCGAGGCGCACCTGAGCGACGGCCGGTGGGCGGTCGCGTCCCGCCGGGCGCTGCACCTCCTCGAGGACGGCAAGGTCGCGCGCGTCCCCTGGAGCGAGGTGGACCGCGGGTCGCTCGACCCCGCGACGCGCGTGCTGACGGTCACCTGGGTCTGGGGCGGCACGTCGCGCCTGCCGTTCGCGCAGGACTCCGCGTCCGTGGGCTTCACGCAGACGTTCCGCGAGCGCGTGCAGCAGTCGGTCGTCCACGCCGTGCCCGTCACGGTGCCCGGCGGCGGCAAGGTCCGGCTCGCGCTGCGGCGCGACGAGGAGGGCGAGATCTTCACGCAGGTGCTGGGCGACGCGGGCGTGGACGTCGACGACCCCGTCGTCTCCGCGGCGCTCGACGTCGCCGAGGCCGAGGCGCGCGACGCGGTCGGCCTGCCCCGCTGACGCCGCCGGCCGCCGGACGCCGCGGGTGGTCCGGAGCACCCTCGGACGGCTGCTAGAGTTTCTTCCCGCGCGATCCCTCGTAGCTCAATTGGCAGAGCATCCGACTGTTAATCGGACGGTTACTGGTTCGAGTCCAGTCGAGGGAGCTTCCCACGAAGGCCCCCGCCCGGCACCACGCCGAGCGGGGGCCTTCGTCGTACCGCCACGCCTCCGCCCCGGCCACGCAGCAGGGCCGCCTCACGTCTCCGCCCCGGCCGCGCAGCACGGCCGCCCCACGCCCGCGCGCGACGCCGTGCCATCCGGATCGTGAGAAGTACGCCGCTCCCCCTTGCCCTGCGGGCAGCGCTGTGGTGACGTCTGCCGCCTGCCGGGAGCGAGTCGTCTCCCCCCGCCGACGCCCGAGAGGAAGGACCCGCCCGTGCCGACCACGACGTCCTCCTCCGTCCGCGTCCCCGCGTCGCCGGCCCTCGCTCGCCGGTCGTGTCGCTGTCGCCGCTGCTGCCAGCCCTGATCCACCGGCGACCACGCCGGAGCAGCCCCGGTCGACGCCGTGACGTCTGCGCCTCGTGCGTGCAGCCGCCGCGTCGGCCTCTCGACGCGCCGGAGAGACACGACCATGACCCTCGACCAGACCCTGCCGTCCACCGCGGCGACCGCACCCGGCGCGCCCGTCGCACCCGCCGCATCCGCCCCGCCCGGCACGCTCGGCACCGCGGAGCTCGCCGACCTCGTGCGGTCCATCGCGGCGCGTCCCGAGCGCTGGCGTCCCCTCGTCCGCTTCCAGCAGAGCGGACGGTGGTGGACCCGGCTCGACGCACCAGCCGGCGTCGACGTGTGGCTGCTCACGTGGCTGCCCGCGCAGGGCACCGAGCTGCACGACCACGGCCGGTCCTCCGCGGCGTTCACCGTCACCGCGGGCACCCTGACCGAGCTCCGCCCCGACGACGACGACGGCACCCCCGTCCCGCAGGGCTTCGCGACCGGGCGCACCCAGACGGTCGAGCCGGGCGACCTCCACGACGTGGTCAACGCGGGGACCGAGCCGGCCGTGAGCATCCACGCCTACTCTCCCCCGCTCACCCGCATGACCTACTGGGGTGCGGGGCCGGACGGCGTGCTCGTGCCGACGCGCACCGTCGACACCGACGAGCCGGAGACGGACGCGTGACCGCCGCGGTGCGCCGCCGCACGATCGACGACGTCCTCGCGGAGGCTCGCGCGCGCCTGCACCGCCTGACGCCGCACGAGGCGTGGACCGCCGTCGAGCGCGGCGCGCTCCTCGTGGACATCCGGCCTGCCGCGCAGCGGGCGGCCGAGGGCGAGGTGCCGGACGCCGTCGTCATCGAGCGCAACGTGCTCGAGTGGCGGCTGGACCCGGCGAGCGCGCACCGCATCCCCGCGGCGACCGGGTACGACGTCGAGGTCGTCGTGCTGTGCTCGGAGGGGTACACGTCGAGCCTCGCGGCGGCGTCGCTCGCCGACCTGGGGCTGCACCGGGCGACGGACGTCGACGGCGGGTTCAGCGCGTGGCGGGCGGCGGGCCTGCCGACCGCAGGGGTGCCCGTGGGCGGGACGGCGCGCGCGGTGCACGCCTGACCGGCTCAGCGAGCCGCGTCGTCCCGGTCGCCCTCGTCGTCCCGGTCGAACATCGACACGACGCCCGAGGCCTCGAGCGCCATCAGCGGGCTGCCCGACGCGCCGCGCAGCGGGACGCGCGCCGACTGGTGGGACGCGACCGTGACGAGCACCGCGATGACCGAGGAGTCGATGAAGGTGGCCCGGGTCAGGTCGATCTCACGGACCCCGGCGGCGACGAGCGTCGGGCCGAGCTCGCCGCGCGCGACACCGAGCTCGTCGGCGAGGTCGAGGACCGACGCGACGTCGACGTCCCCGTCCACGCGCAGCACGTGCGGGTGCTCGGGGTCGACGCGCAGGCCGTCCTGCGGGGCATCTGCGCCGTCCAGGCGTGTCGGTGACGTCACGCGCCCAGTATGGCGACTCGGCGACCGGCCCGTCGCACCCGACGCGCTGCGGGGGCGGCCCGTCCGGACGACGACGCGCCCGTCGTCGGTGCGCACGGACGCGTCCGGGCGGGTACGGTCGGCGGGTGCACGCGGAGGTCGACGGCAACGAACGCTCGTTCGCGTCCTCCGTGGGGTCCCTCGCGCGGGCGCGCGCGTGGTCGATGGAGCGGGCGCGCGACGCGGGTGCGCCCAAGCGTGTGGTCGACTCCGTGCAGCTCGCGATGAGCGAGGCGTTCACGAACGCGGTGCGGCACGCCCCCGGTTCGCAGGCGATCACGGTGCGGGCGGTCCACCGCGACCGCGAGGTGACGTTCGAGGTGCACGACGGCACCGCGACGGCCCCCCGCCGCCGCACGGGGCGCGAGGGGCTGCCGGGTGGTCACGGCCTGCACATCCTGGACGCGGTGACGTCGGGCTGGGGATGGCGCCCGACCCGCGGCGCGGGCAAGGTCGTGTGGTTCACGGTCCGCTGGTGACCGGTGCGGGTGCCGCCTAGGCGTCGCCCTGCGGGCTCGTCGCCGACGTGCCGTCCTTGGTGAGCTCCGCCAGGAACGCGTGGCAGCGCTGCGCGCGCTCCGAGTCCTCGCGCATCACCTGCTCGAAGAACGACGCGATCTCCTCCTGGCCCGCGTTGCGGGCGTCCCGCACGTACTGCCCGTAGTCGTGCCCGGCCTTGAGCGAGTGGTACTGGACCGAGATCAGGTCGAACGTGACGTCGTCGAACCCCGTCTCTCCTGTGGCCATGGTCGGTCTCCTTCGTGCGCACCGGCACGGGGCCGGGGTCGCCGCGTGGGCCCCTTGCTCGACCGTCCTCCACGCTAGCGGGGCGGTCCGGCCGCGCAACCGGGTCCGCGGCACCGCACGTCGGTGGCTCGGGCGGGCGGCGCCGCGGGCGCGCCGTTACCGTCGACGGATCGCACGTGGTCGTGGTCCGGAAGGCGGCGGCGGCCGGGTCGGTGGTGAGAGGACGCGCGAT
>NZ_JAAXOY010000154.1 GCF_012396155.1 Cellulomonas septica
GGGGTCGGCCAGCTCCACGCGCACGCCGCTGCGCACCCACCCCCGCAGGCACACGTGCGCGCGCGCGTTGAGGCGCGGCCCCAGCTCGGTGCGCAGCGCGTCCGCGTCGAGCACCGTGACGGCGCCCAGCAGCGCCACCGGGATGTGCGCACGACCCGCGCGCAGCACGCCGTCGCGCACCGAGACCGTCGGCGTGAGCAGGACCGCGGCGGTGAGGCCGCCCGCGAGGGCGACGAGCGCCACGACGACCGCCAGCACCGCGTCGACCGGCACCAGCACCACGCCGAGCATGAGGGTGAACGCCACGAGGAGCGTCCACCCCCACGGGCCGAGCCACAGCCGCTCCGACCAGACCGGTCCCGGGACGGGTGCGGACGACGGACGCGGAGCGGTGCCAGGCATGCCCCCAGCATCCCATCCCGGCGAGGTAGGGTCGGGCCCCGTGACCGCCGAACCGCCCGTCGAGGTGCTGCTCCTCCGGCTCGACCCGGACCTGCCCGCACCCTCCTACGCGCACCCGGGCGACGCCGGCGCGGACCTCGTGACGCGCGTCGACGTGGTCGTCCCGCCGCAGGGTCGGGTGACCGTCCCGACGGGTGTCGCGATCGCGCTGCCGGACGGCTACGCCGCGTTCGTCCACCCGCGCTCGGGGCTCGCCGCCAGGCACGGGCTCACGATCGTCAACGCGCCCGGCACGGTCGACGCGGGCTACCGCGGCGAGATCGCGGTGACGCTGCTCAACACCGACGTCGAGCACGCGCTCGAGCTGCACCGCGGCGACCGGGTCGCGCAGCTCGTCGTCCAGCGCGTCGAGCGCGCACGGTTCGTCGAGGTCGAGCACCTGCCGGGGTCGCACCGCGGCGACGGCGGGTTCGGGTCGAGCGGTGGCTGGAAGGTTGCGCACACGGGCTGACCGGTGCCGGGACGCCGCCGCGACCGACTAGGTCGCGGTCCGGCGCAGGACTACTGTCGAGAGTGACGGCGCGCACGGGTGCGCCGGGAGGAGAGTGTCGTGGGTCTGTTCCGACGCGGCGGCAAGGACACGGCCGCCGACGAGGTCGTCGAGACCGAGTCCGTCCCGCTCGACGAGCCGGGCGACGCGGAGCCGTCGGCACCCGCCCGCACCGCGGGCCCGTGGGACGAGTCGGAGGTCACCGACGACATCCCGCGCGTCGACCTCGGTGCGATCCGGCTGCCCGGGCTGCCCGGCATGGAGCTGCGCATGGAGATCGACAAGGCGACGAACGTGGTGTCCGCCGCGTCCGTGCTCCTCGACGGGTCGTCGCTGCAGGTCCAGGCGTTCGCCGCACCGCGCTCCGAGGGCATCTGGGACGAGATCCGCGAGGAGATCGCCGAGTCGGTGACCGCCCAGGGCGGGTCCGTCGACGACATCCCCGGGCCGTTCGGCCGCGAGCTGCTCGCGCGGCTCCCCGTCAAGACGCCCGAGGGGCGGACCGGCCACCGGCCGGCGCGCTTCATCGGCGCCGACGGGCCCCGCTGGTTCCTGCGCGGCGTCATCACGGGCAAGGGCGCGGTCGAGCCGGGCGCCGCGGAGGCGCTCGAGCAGCTGTTCGCCCGCATCGTCGTCGTGCGCGGCACCGAGGCCCGCCCGCCGCGCGACCTGCTCGCCCTCAAGCTCCCCGGCCCGGCGCAGGCCCCCGCGGAGCCCGCCGCCGAGAAGCCCACGTTCGACCCGCTGACCCGCGGACCGGAGATCACGGAGATCCGATGACGCTCAAGGAGCGCATGCGCAAGGTCGTCGCGTCGCAGGCCGAGATCGAGGCCGACGAGGAGCGCGCCGACGCCCTGCGGTCGGTCGGCTGCACGCCGGTCGAGCAGCTCGCCGACCGCACGCGCGCGAGCGTGTCGGGCGTCATCCGCTCGGTCGTGCTGCGCCCGCGCGAGGGCGTCCCGGCGCTCGAGGCCGAGCTGTACGACGGCAGCGGCACGCTCGACCTGGTGTGGCTCGGCCGGCGGGAGATCGCCGGCATCGCGCCGGGGCGCCGCGTGCGCATCGAGGGGCTCGTGTGCCAGGTCGACGGCCGGCGCACGGTGTTCAACCCCAAGTACGAGCTGCGTCCGCGGCCGGGGGAGTGACGTGACGGAGGAACCGCGGCACGCCGCCGACCCGGCCGCCGCGGAGCGGCCCCTCGACGTCGTCGACGACGTCGTCCAGCCCGAGGAGGGCGGCACCGCACGCGGCCTGCGCGCCGTCACGGCGGACGAGTTCTCCGCGCTCGACGCGATGGGCGGCGTCCGGGGGATCGTCGAGTCGGTCGCGCCCGGCCTGCTGTTCGTGGTCGTCTACCTCGTCTCCGGGCAGCGCATGACGCCCGCGCTGGTCGCGGCCGGTGCGGCCGCGCTCGTCGCCGTCGTCGCCCGGCTCGTGCAGCGCACGCCGGTCACGCAGGCCTTCGCGGGCGTCGTCGGCGTCGGCATCGGCGTGTTCTGGGCCGTGCGCACCGGCCAGGCGGAGGACTACTTCGCGTACGGCCTGTGGACTAACGTCGCGTACCTCGTCGGGACGCTCGTCTCGGTGCTGGTCGGGTGGCCGCTCGTCGGGATCGTCGCCGGGCTGTTCGCGAAGGACGGGCCCGTCGCGGGCGGGTCCTGGTCGGCGGCCGTCGCGTGGCGGCAGGACCGCGAGCTCCGGCGGCGCTACACGCTCGCGACGTGGCCGATCATCGTCGTGTTCGCGCTGCGCCTGGGCGTGCAGGTGCCGCTCTACCTCTCGGCCGAGGTCGCGTGGCTGGGCACTGCGAAGCTCGTCATGGGCGTCCCGCTGTTCGCGCTGGCCCTCTGGATCAGCTGGCTGCTGGTCCGCGGGTCAGGAGCAGGTCGAGCGCCTTCTCGTCCGCGTCACGACCCGTGACGAACAGCAGCTCGTCGCGTCCCTCGAGGGTGTCGTCCGGGCTGGGGGCGATCGGGCGCGCGTCGCGCACGATGCACGCGAGGACCGTGTCGGCGGGCCAGTCGATCTGACCGAGGCGCACGCCCGCGAGCGGCGAGTCGTCGGGCAGCGTGATCTCGAGGATGTCCGCGCGCGACTGGTGGAACGTGAAGATCCGCACGAGGTCGCCGACGGTGACGGCCTCCTCGACCATCGCGGTCATGATGCGCGGCGTCGACACGGCGACGTCGACGCCCCACGCCTCGTCGAACATCCACTCGTTCTTCGGGTTGTTGACGCGCGCGACCGTGCGCGGCACGCCGAACTCGGTCTTCGCGAGCAGCGAGATGACGAGGTTGGCCTTGTCGTCGCCCGTCGCGGCCACGACGACGTCGCACTCGTCCGCGCGCACCTCGCGCAGGGTCGGCAGCTCGCACGCGTCGGCGAGCAGCCAGTCGGCGTCCGCGACCTGCGCGACGCGCATCGCGGACGGCTGCCGGTCGATGAGCGTGACCTCGTGGTCGTGCCCGAGGAGCTCGCGCGCGATCGAGCGGCCGACCGAGCCGGCACCCGCGATGACGACCCTCACTCGGTCACCGCCGGGGCGTGCGTGAGGGTCCGCTCGACGAAGGCCGCGTCGTCGGCCCGGTACAGCGCGTGCACGATGTCGTTCTCCTGCAGGACGGTGTCCGGCGCCGGCAGCACGCCGTCGCCGTAGCGGGTGAGGTAGGCGATGCGCACGCCCGCGGCCTCCTCGAGCACGCGCAGCGGGCGCCCGATCCAGCCGTCGTGGACGTCGACCTGGGCCAGCTGGATCTGGCCCGACGGGTCGCGGTACTCGTCGGTCGCGCCCATCGGCAGCAGCCGGCGCAGCACCTGGTGCGCGGTCCAGCGGACGGTCGCGACGGTCGGGATGCCGAGCCGCTGGTAGATCTCGGCGCGGTGCGGGTCGTAGATGCGGGCGACGACGTTGTCGATCCCGAACGTCTCGCGCACGACGCGCGCCGCGAGGATGTTCGAGTTGTCGCCGTCGGACACCGCGGCGAAGCCGAACGCGTCCTCGATGCCCGCCTGCGTGAGCGTGTCGCGGTCGAAGCCCATGCCGGTGACCTTGTTGCCGCCGAAGTCCGCGTCGAGCCGGCGGAACGCGTCGGAGTTCTGGTCGATGACCGCCACGGAGTGGCCGTTGTCCTCGAGCGACTGCGCGAGCGACGCGCCGACCCGGCCGCAGCCCATGATCACGAAGTGCACAGGGCGTCACGCTATACCCGTGACGCCGTCCCGGTGAGCCGACGACCTGCGGGACCACCGGATGGTGCTGCGGGGTCACGGCGGGCCTAGCATCAGACATCGTGTCGGATCTCGCGGATGCCGCCAAGCGACTCGTCCTCGGACGTCCCGTCCGGAGCGACCGCCTCGGCCACACGCTCCTGCCGAAGCGGATCGCCCTGCCGGTGTTCGCGTCGGACGCGCTGTCGTCGGTGGCGTACGCGCCCGACGAGATCCTGCTGACGCTGTCGCTGGCCGGGCTGTCGGCGCTCGTCATCTCGCCGTGGGTCGGTCTCGCTGTCGTGGTCGTGATGATCACGGTGGTCGCGTCGTACCGGCAGAACGTGCACGCCTACCCGTCGGGCGGCGGCGACTACGAGGTCGCGAACACCAACCTCGGCCCGAACGCGGGCGTGACGGTCGCGAGCGCGCTGCTGGTCGACTACGTGCTCACCGTCGCGGTGTCGATCTCCTCCGGGGCGCAGTACGCCGCGACGGCGTTCCCACCCCTGCGCGGGCACGAGGCCGTCTTCGCGATCGGGCTGGTCGTGCTGCTGACCATCGCGAACCTGCGCGGCGTCAAGGAGTCCGGGAGCGCGTTCGCGATCCCGGTCTACCTCTTCATGTTCGCGATCGGGTCGCTCGCGCTGTTCGGCGCGATCCGGTACTTCACCGGCTCGCTGCCGCTCGCGGAGAGCGCGGGCTTCGACGTCGCGCCGGAGGCGGGCTTCGACCAGGGGCTCGCGGGCCTCGCCGGCTTCTTCCTCATCCTGCGCGCGTTCGCGTCGGGCTGTGCGGCGCTGACCGGTGTGGAGGCGATCAGCAACGGCGTCCCGGCGTTCAAGAAGCCGAAGTCGAAGAACGCGGCGACGACGCTCGCGCTGCTCGGCGGGCTCTCGATCGTCATGATCATGTCGATCCTGCTGCTCGCGCAGGCGACGCAGGTGCGGTTCGCGCAGGACCCGTCGATCCAGCTGCTCGAGGACGGCGTGCCGGTCGGCGACGACTACGTGCAGCACCCCGTCATCAGCCAGCTCGCCGACTCGGTCTTCCAGGGCATCCCGGTGATGTTCGTGCTGGTGTCGGTCGTGACGGGCCTGATCCTCGTGCTCGCCGCGAACACCGCCTTCAACGGCTTCCCGGTGCTCGGGTCGATCCTGGCGCGCGACGGGTACCTGCCGCGGCAGCTGCACACGCGCGGCGACCGGCTGGCCTTCTCCAACGGCATCGTCACGCTCGCGGCCGCGGCGATCGCGCTGATCTGGGCGTTCGACGCCGAGGTCACGCGCCTCATCCAGCTCTACATCGTCGGCGTCTTCGTGTCCTTCACCATCAGCCAGACGGGCATGGTGCGGCACTGGACGCGTGCGCTGCGCACCGAGCCGAACCCGTCCGTCCGCAGCCAGATGAAGCGGTCCCGGGTCATCAACACGATCGGCCTCGCGATGACGGGGACGGTCCTCGTGATCGTGCTCGTCACGAAGTTCACGCACGGCGCGTGGATCGCGATCCTCGCCATGGTCGCGGTGTACGTGCTCATGAAGGGCATCAACAAGCACTACCAGCACGTGCGCGCCGAGCTCGCGCTCGGCGAGGACGCCGACGCGCACCGGGCGCTGCCGAGCCGCGTGCACGCGATCGTGCTCGTGTCGCACCTGCACCGGCCGACGATGCGCGCGCTCGCGTACGCGCGGGCGTCGCGACCGCAGCTGCTCGAGGCCGTCACGGTGGGCGTCGACCCCGAGGACGTCGACGCGCTGCGCGCGCAGTGGGAGTCGATGAACCTGCCCGTGCCGCTGCGCGTGCTGGACTCGCCGTTCCGCGAGATCACGCGGCCGGTGCTCACGTACGTGCGCTCGATCCGCCGCGAGAGCCCGCGCGACCTCGTCGTCGTGTACATCCCGGAGTACGTCGTCGGGCACTGGTGGGAGCAGCTGCTGCACAACCAGAGCGCGCTGCGGCTCAAGGGGCGCCTGCTGTTCACGCCGGGTGTGGTGGTCGCGTCGGTGCCGTGGCAGCTCGCCTCGACGGAGGGGCAGACGGGTCTCGAGGACCCGGTGCGGGGTACGGTGCCGCGTGGTTACTGAGACGACGGAGGCCGTGGGCGCGGTCGTGGAGCTCGAGGTCGGGCCGGTCGCGCACGGCGGGCACTGCGTCGCGCGGCACGAGGGGCGCGTCGTGTTCGTGCGGCACACGCTGCCCGGCGAGCGCGTGCGGGCGCGGCTGACGGACGCGGGGGAGACCGCGAAGTTCTGGCGCGCCGACGCGGT
>NZ_JAAXOY010000155.1 GCF_012396155.1 Cellulomonas septica
GGCCTGGCCGCGTCGGCGAACATCAACCCGGACCGCACGGCGCCGAGCATGTTCGAGCCCGTGCACGGCTCCGCGCCCGACATCGCGGGCCAGGGCAAGGCCGACCCGACCGCCACGGTGCTGTCGGGGCGCGGTCACGGGTGGGAGGTGGCTGTGGGGCACGACCCAGCATCATCCACGGTCGTGCGCACCCGGGAGCCGACGCGCCGCGCGTGGCCCGTCCGGGCGCGCGTTCGCGGTCGCACGGGGAGCGGGAGGGAGGTGTCCGACGGGGTGGGCGGCCCCGAGGGGGAGGGGCCGCCCACCGGAGGCTCACGGGTCGCGGTCGCCACAGCCACGTCGCCCGACCTCCGTCGGACCCCACGTCGACCGGCCGCCGGAGGACGGCGTGCGCCGTCGTGGGGCACTCCCGGCAGCATCGCTGCTCACGGCGCCCCGGACGCCGGACCAAGGTCCCGCTCGGGGTGCGGGTCGTGCTCGGGTGCTACCGGTGCTCGGCGAGGACGGCGTCGAGCGCGGCACGGAAGGCGTCGGGGTCCTTCGTCGACACGATGATGCGCTCCCCGTTGCGCCGGGTGAGGGCGACGATCCGCGGGTGCGCCGTCGACGCGGTCGTGCCCCACTGACCGCCGGCGAGCTTGCCCTCGACGATCTCGCCGGGCTGCGAGACGCCCGGGTACAGGTCGGCGAGGCGGACCTTGAGGCGGCCCACGCGGAGCTCGGAGTCGGTGACGCGGATGTTGGTGTAGCGGCCGACGCTCCAGACGAGGACGGCGCCCAGCACGGTGACGATGCTCACGAGGATGGTGGCGAGGACCCAGCCGCCGTCGGTCAGCGCGAGGCCCACCCACAGGACGACGCAGACGACGACCAGGGCCAGGGTCGAACGGCGGCGCGACGCGCGCTCCTCGTACCGGATCACCGGGACATCCTAGGGTCCGGCCGCGCGCCGCCCGCGGCGGTCACAGGAACTCCCCGCGCAGGACACGCTGCGTCTTCGGGAGCAGGCACGTGTGCGCGCGGTCGAGCACCCACAGCAGCGGCAGCAGCACCTCCGCGAGGCTCGCGGACGCCTTCCAGCTCACCTCGGGCGGCCCGGACGCGCCGCCTGGGCGGCCCGGGACGGGTCGCAGCAGGTGCGTGACGACGGGTGCGTCGTCGTCCGACCGGGTCAGCTCCATCCGGTCGGCGAAGATCCGGCCCGCCGGCCGCCACTGCCAGGAGCGTCCGTCCGGCCCCGACACGCGCAGCTGCCACCGGTCGCGGCCGCTGCGCTCGCGGTCGACCGCGACGGTCTCGCCGAGCACGTCGACGGGCATGAGGACGAAGTTCCACAGGATGCTGTCGGGACCACCCGTGGCGGGCTGACGGAAGCCGCTCGCGATCTCCCGGGTGCCCCCGGGGGCCGTGTCGTCGGCGAGCGACGCGACGAGCACGCGGTTCCGCCACACGACGGTGACCCGGTGGCCGGCGACGTCGACCTGCGTGCGCGCGGCGAACGGGACGGTCTTCGGCATGTGGTGGAAGTCCGGGATGCTCAGCTCGTCGACGACCGGCACGACGCCCGCGACGCCCAGCGGCGCCCAGACGTCGACGCTCACTGCGGCTGCCTCTCGCGGCGCGCGTCGCGCTCCTCCTGCTCCTCACGCTCCTCGGCCCGCCGGGCCTCGCCGCGGACGCGGGACGCCTCGTCGCGCAGGTTGCGCGCGGCCGACTGCGCGGCCGACCGCCAGCCGTTGAGCGAGCCGCGGACGTCGGTCGCGTTCGCGCACTCCCAGTCGGGGGAGTCGGCGATCGACTTGGCCGGGTCGATCGCGGTCTCGACGTCGGCCGCGAGGGCGTCGAGGGCCTGCGCCTTGGCGAAGAGCTCGGTCGATGTCATCGCGCCCTCTCAGAACCAGTTCATGGGGTTGAGGTCGGACTCCTTGATGTCGTCGAGACGGTCGCCGACCCACTCGCCGGCCTCCTCGGCCCGGTCGCCCGCCCAGTCGACGGCCTGGTCGGCCGCGGCGGTGATGTCGTCCCAGTGCTCGACGACCTCCGCGCCGGCCCACACGACACCCGTGACGGCGACCAGGCCGAGCGTCACCGGGTTGGGCGCGATGAGGGCCGCGGTCATCGACGCGTTGAACGCGGTCTCGGCGTACTCGCCGATGACGTGCGCCTTGCCCTCGGTGCCGCCCTCGGACCAGAGCCTGTTGTTCTCGTCGAAGTTGTTGACGAGCCCGACGACGCCGTCGACCGTCGCGAACGCGCTGCCCGCGACGCCGAGGACCCGCAGCGCGCCCGCGGACCTCAGCATCGTCGTGACGCCCGACTGGCTCGCCATCGTCAGGAGGTTGCCGGCGCCGCGCGCGACGACGGCACCCGTGGCCGGGTTGATCCACGGCTTGCCGACGATCGCGTTGCCCCACGTGGCGAGCCTGGTCGCGAGCTGCCCGGTCCTCGTCGCGCCGAGCATGCGGGAGACCCAGGTCGTCGCCTGGACGCCCTTCTCGCTCTGCAGCAGCTTCGCCAGCAGCGTCGGCTGCATCTCGCCGTTCACCGCGTACGTCTGCGTCGCGGAGGACATGCGGGTCACCCACGCGTCGAAGTCCTCGACGGTCGGCGCGAGCTTGAGCAGGTAGTTGCCGACGGTGTTGGGGACGAACGAGCCCGGGTACTTGAACGGCACCTTGCCGGCGAGCCCGCGGCGGTCCGCCGCCGTGAGGGCCGCGGAGAGCCGGTTCGCCCAGGCGGCGTCCGACTCGGCGAGCGACGCGAGGCCCGGCTGGATGATCTTGCGGTCGGCGAGCCAGCGCGCGAGGGCGGGACCCCCCTGGAAGATCAGCGTCCCGGCGGCGGCGACCGCCGCCCCGCCGCCGACGACGAAGTTCTGGATGTCGTGGTACGCGTCGACGAGGGCCGTGGCCTGCTCGCTGTCGGACATGCCGGCGAGCTTCTCGAGCGCCTCGGCCTGGAGCTGCTCGAACCACTCGGCGAGGTTGGCGGGGTCCGTGTCGTTCCAGGCGTTCGGGGCCGTGCCCGTCGCACGCACCGCGATCAGCGCGTCCTCGACGGACATCGACTGGCCCGCGATCGCGGCCGCCTGGTCGGCGGTCATGCTCACGCCGCCGAACGTCGGGTTCGCCTGCGCCATGTGCTCGAGCACGCCGATCCGCTGACGCAGGTCCCTGGAGACGTCGCGCGCCCACTGCTCGGCACCGTTGAGTCCCGCCAGGTCGACCCGCGCGTCGAGCGCGGAGGCGCGGGAGAAGAGCTCCGGCAGGTCCTCCGCGAGGTCCTCGAGCGCGACGACGGTCGCGGCGAGGACCTCCTTGTCGATCTTGACCGTCACGACGCGCCGACCCGGGCCAGCACCGACCGCAGGTCGGCCGACGACGGGAGGAGGCCCGCGAGGAGCTGCCAGACCTCGCCGCCGGACACCGGGCGGAACGTCGCGAGCGTGCCCGGCGTGACGTCCTCGGGACGCAGCGGCTCGGCGGGCTGCTCGCGCACCCAGTAGCCGCCGGGCCCGCAGTCCCACAGCGCGAGGCCCCGGGCGTCGGTCGCGGCGTCCGGGCCCCACACGAGGCTCACGCGCGCGGTCGACTCGAGGAAGGACAGCGTCGCGAGGAGCATCGACCGGTCCGCCTCGGCGACCTCACCGAAGAAGCGCTCGAGCTGCGCCGTGGCGACGACCTTGGCCGGCTCCCACGTGTCGTCGGTCAGGCTCATCGTCTGGACGACCGCGTCGACCGCCCGCAGCGGGACCGTGAACGGCGTGGCGATCTTCGGCACCTCGCGACGGCGCAGCCCGGCGAGCCGGGCGAGGATCCACAGCACCTGCGGCAGCTCGTCCTGGCAGTACACCGCCTCGACGTCGTCGCCGCCCCGGGGCCACGGGTCGGTGTACCAGACGGTCTCCTCGCGGACCGCGAGCACGGCGAGCGTGGGTCCCTGCGGACCCGCGGTCTCGACCGACGCCTGGATCATCGGCTCCGTCACCGTCCGGACCAGGTCGACGACGAGCGGGCTCACCGCGCCGTCCTCGTCGACGACGCCGGCCTGCACGAGTGCGGCGCGCGCCTCCTCGGGCGCGGGCTCCCCGTTGTGCAGGAGGCGGAGCGTCTCGAGCTCGTCCTCGCTCAGGGCGACCCTGCGCCGCACGACGTCCAGACGAGCCATGCTCACGTCCACCCTTCGAATCCGGCGATTTCGGACAGCACCCTAGTGGCGACCCCCGGGGGTGCGTGACCGCTCGTCCACCGCACCCACCGGACGGCGCACGACCGGGCGTCCCGCCGACGGCCGCGCCGCGTGCTCACGGGGCATTCGGTACGGTATCGGTCGGTTCGGTCGACCGGCCGAGGGTCGCAGGAAGGGCGCAGATGAGCCGCTGGGTCGTGGTCGTGGTGTCGACGCTGGTCGTGGGCCTGCTGGCGGGGTGCGGCGGGGCCGAGGAGCCCGCGGGACTCACCGCGGCGCCGACCACGACGCCGACGCCGAGCGCCACGCCGACCCCGGAGCCCGAGGTGGACGACCTGTCCGACCCCGAGCTCGGGATCGTGTTCACGGACGTGCCGGCGCTCACGGGCGACGAGGCCGACGTCCACAACTGGCTCGCCACGTACGAGAAGGAGTACTGGCGGACCCTGCGGACCAACACCGTGAGCCCCGCCTTCGCCCTCATCGCCTCGCCCGAGCTGCAGGGGGCCATGCAGAAGGTCGTCGACAAGAACGTCGCGATCCAGGCGTCCATCGGCGGCGTGCTCGAGACGCGCGTGGGCAACGTGGCCGTCACGGGGGACCAGGCGACTGGCGAGATCTGCGAGGACTTCTCGAAGGCCACCTTCGCGGACGCGACCCGCACCTACACGCCGGCGGAGGCGGGGTTCGGCGAGAAGAAGCACAAGGCCTACACGCTGACCCGCGTGCCCGGCGAGGACCGCTGGCTGGTCGCCACCAACGAGGTGTCGGGAACATGCTGAGGCGGTCCGCCGCCGTTCTCGGCCTGTCCGTCGCGCTGGTCCTCGTCCCGCTGACGGCCGCCGTCGCGGACGACCCGCCGTTCGGCCAGGAGGAGACCGCCGGTCCCGGCGACTCGAGCGGCCCCGGCACGGGGACGAGCGGCGGGTCGTCGGGCGGGTCGATCCAGGTGACGGTCTCGCAGTCCGGGTCGACGTCGGGCGGCCGGACGTTCACGAGCACCACGACGCGCACGGTCGCGCCGCTGTGCTGGATGGGCCGGGGCCCGACGGGGGCCGAGTACTACGAGTACTGGAAGCTCGGCGGACCGGCTCGCGAGTCCGACACCCTTGACGACTTCGCCAACCAGGGCCTGCTGCACCAGGGCTGGGAGGAGCACGCGACCGACACCGAGGGCCACTGGTACGAGGCGACGTGCAGCGGCAGCGCCCCGGGTGAGGTCGCGACGGAGTACTACCTGTCCCACCCGGCGGTCTGGGTCGGCCCGACCGACCCCGCGCCGCCGCAGGACGCCCAGGTCGACCCCGAGGTGCTCGCGCAGATCGCGTCGGAGTCGATGGACCTGCCCCGCGGGACCATCCGCTGGAACCCGAGCCTCTCGGGCACCGGGGCCACGGTCGTCGGCACCGACACCTGGGTGTGGGTCGAGGACGCCGCCACCACGGTCTCCGTGACCGCGCAGATCCCGTCGGGCACGTGGGCGCGCGTCGACGCGGCGCTGTCCGCGCTGCAGGTCAGCGCCCCGGGCGCCGACACCGTGTCCTGCCCGGACACGGGCACCCCGTGGGGCGGTGGAGCGGCGTCCACGACGTGCTCGCTCCGGTTCTTCCGGTCGAGCGCGAACCAGCCGGTCAAGGCCGGTCAGTCGCAGCCCACCGCGACGCTGACGGCGCAGGCGACGTGGACCGCGTCGTGGGTCTCCTCGGAGGACCCCAACCCGACGGCGCTGCCCGCGCAGACGATCTCGGCGACCGCCGAGATCCCGGTCGCCGAGATCCAGGGCGTCGTCTCGCGCTAGCGGCGCCGCGTCGTCTCGCGCTCGCGGCATCGCCGCGGGTGCGCGAGCCGCGCGTGCGGCACGTCAGACGCTCGGACGAGAGCCCGGCGCGCCAGGCTCAGGCGCTCAGGCGCTCAGGCGCTCAGGCGCTCAGGCCGAGCGTGCAGCGCACCTCGCCGAGCAGCACCACCGTGCCGGCCGGCACGGCGACCGGCGTGTGCGGCACGAGCCGCACGGGGGCGTCGAGCAGCACGTGCGTCCCGTTCGTCGAGCTGAAGTCGGTCACCAAGATGGTCCCGTCGGGTTCGACGTCGACGAGCGCGTGGGTCTTCGACACCGTCGCCCCGACCACCCGCACGGGCGTCCGCCCGGTGGGGGCCACCGGGTCGCGGCCGAGCGACGCGCCGCCCGGCACGCGCACCGGCG